>NZ_CAXSKY010000004.1:0-139005 GCF_964238065.1 Clostridium sp. AUH-JLR23 | reverse complement strand
AATTTATCAATTTGCATAAAAAATAAAAAGAAGTGGTAGATTTAATAAAAAATTCTACCACTTTGTCAACAGCCTGAAATCAGCTTATAAAGCTGATTTTTTGCAAAAAAAAGAAAGCCTTTCGACTTTCATTACTGTTTCTTTAAAGCTGTTCCAAAATGTAAAGCAATATAAGCTAATTCATGTTCATTAAATCTTTTATGATAATGTTCATTGACAATATCATTGAAAATTTCTGCACACTTATATTCTAACTGAAATTGAGCTTGAATTTTATCTTTTAATGGGTTGTTAGTGAGTTGATGATTGTTTTGTAAGCGATCTAAAGCAGGATAGAAATGAAGTGTTATACCTGTATAGAATTCTTTGTTTTTTCTTAAATCTAATTGAAGATCGGCTTCAATACGGTTGATTGTTTCATTAATAATATCTTCAGTTTCATCATCACATAAATCAAACTCACAATTAAAATCAATATCTAACAGATTAATATTTGCTAAATACATAGTGACATATTGAATTTGATTTTCATCAATTTCAACATGAAATTGTTGATCTAATTGATCAATAATTTGTTTAGAAACACCATAATATTCATGACTTTTTAAATGATTAATCTGGCTTTCGCTTGTTGGAATATAAGTTCCATTGATTTCTCTAGAAATACATAAAGAAAGATGAATAATTAAGTTATCAAAAGAAACATCAGATATTTCAATATTGTGATCTTGAATAACCTTTCTCACAATATTTTCAATGATTTCTTTTCTATTTTCAAATTGACTGTCTAATTCTATAACCATAATACCTGTACCTCGCTTTTCATATGATATATTATTTGAATTCAAAAGTCTACCATAAAAAAATTTTTTCTTAAAATGAAACATATACTTCAACATATTCACAATTTGTCATAAATCTTATAGGAAATCCCCATGAACCATAACCACTGGAAACAATTAATGAATGATGATCTTGTACCAATAAACCATAATCATTATCATAAAGCAAATTGGTAATGACATTTCCAGGAAAAATCTGTCCAGCATGTGTATGACCAGAAAGCTGAATATCAGCATATTTTTGATTTTCTTTATATCGACCAGGGTTGTGATCTAAAACAATGGTTGGTAGTGAACTATCCATATTTTCACAAATTGTATCTATGGAAGTTGAAGAATGTAAACTTACATCTTCTCGTCCTATTATATTAAACAGTCCATCAATACATACAAATTTTTCATTTAAATAAGTGATTTTGTATTTTTGATATAGTTTTTGACTAGATAGAGAAATGTATTTTTCATGGTTACCATCAACTGCATAAATACCATATTTGCAATGAGCAGCAGATAATATTTTTAATGTTTGTTCGATATAGTCTTGAGGAGAATTTTCATCAAATATATCACCACCCAAACAAATGAGGTCATATTGATTTTGATTTAATGTATCAACAAGATTTTTGATTTGTTGAGGGCTTGTTCCACTACCAATATGAATATCACTTATAAAGGCTATTTTTAATGATGAAAGAGTCGTATTTTTAGGAATAGTGACATGGTAATCTGTGATTTCTTTATGAAAATGAGAGCTATATCCTAAACCAGTTATAGAAATAGATACAAGTAAAAGACATATTATAAAAAAAGAATGATGTTTATGATGAATGATATGACACCATAAATGATATAAACCAATCCATATAAAAAAACAAAAAGAGCATAGGATATAAAAATTTATTATATTGTTCCAAACAAACCATAAAGAGGATGTTGGTTGAAAAATGACTTCTATAAGAAGTGTTATGATGGCTATAAGTGTTAAAATAGATAAAGTATAACGCCAACTTTTTTTCATATGTTTAAATATACGAAGAAAATATAGAAAAGGTGTTATAATAAGAAATAGGGATAGGAGTGTATAAAATATAATCATTCATAAAAACCTCTTTTCTTTTTTTACAAGTATAACATAATTGAACAAAAAATAAAGGTTGCTTTCAATGAAGTCATATGATAGTATTAAAAAAAGATAGAGGTGCAAGAGTTAAGAGTTCTTTTATCAATAGATGCAACTAAAAAGAAGGAGGAACGATTGCCGAAGGGATAATTATTTGCATGTGATTATTGCCTGGGGGTATAGAGAATATCTATATCACTGTCACTTTGTAATGAAGTGGTGTGCTATTGCCTTAATAAAATAATATTTATTATTGCAATGGTACCATTGCAATTTTTTATTTTAAAGAAGGTGAAAATATTGAAATTGATTGAATCAGATCATCATATTATTCAAGTTAAATTCATGAATGTAGAAAAGAATTCATTATTTGTTGGAGATATTTTTCAAACCATTTCTTCAATGAATGTCAATATAGATATGATTTCTGAAGTGATGTTAGAAGATGAAATGCGTATTGATTTTACATGTAGTCAAGATGATCAGAAAAATTTAGATCATGCTTTATCGTTAATAAGATCAAAACATCCACGTATGCAAATTTATCAAAATAGACAAGTTGCGAAAATTAAACTGGAAAGTCATGAAATGAAAGATGAAGTAGGTGTTGCTGCAATGTTATTTACATTATTAGGGAAACATCAAATTCCTTTACTTCAAGTCACAACATCAGAAGTATCTATTTCATGTGTGATTCCATTGGAATATGTTGATTTAGCTTTGTCAGAAATTCAAAATGAATATAAATAGGAGGAAAATTATGGAACCAATTTTTGAAGGAAGTGCAGTTGCGCTTGTATTACCAATGTTAGATGATGGAAGTATTGATTATGATGGCTTTAAAAGACAAGTGCAAAGAATGATTGATGGTGGAGTACAAGCTCTTTTAGTGAATGGAACAACTGGAGAAACACCAACAATTCATATTGATGAAGAATTTGAATTAACAAAGATTGTCATGGAAATGACAAAAGGAACAGGTGTGAAAGTGATTGCGGGAGCTGGTTCAAATGATACAGAAACAGCTTTGAAAAAAGCAAAGTTTGCAAAAGAAGTTGGCGCAGATGCTATTTTAGTTGTAACACCTTATTATAATAAGACAAGTCAAAGAGGTTTAATTGATCATTATACTTATATTGCAGATCGTGTTGATATTCCAATGATTATATATAATGTACCAGGTCGTACAGGAATGAATATTGCAGTAGATACAGTTTTAGAACTTGCTAAACATAGAAATATTAAGGCTATGAAAGATGCAACTGATAATATTGCTTATGCTATGGATGTTTTAACACACACAAAAGACTTAGATTTTGATATGTATAGTGGCTGTGATGATAATATTTTACCGTTTATTGCTGCGGGAGGAAAAGGGGTCATTTCTGTTTTATCTAATCTTTATCCAAGAGAAACAGAAAAATTTGCTCAAGCTGTGCTACATGGTGATATGGATTTAGCTAGACAAATGGCATATGATTTCAATGATGTCAGCAAATATTTATTTATTGATGTCAATCCAATTATGCCTAAGGCTGCACTTAAAAAAATGGGTGTATGTGGTGAAATGGTCAGAAGACCATTAATCCCAACAACAGAAAAAAATAAACAATTATTATTTGATGCTATGGAAAGATTTGAAAAGAAGGGCTATTAATATGAATGTATTGGTTTATGGTTTTGGTTTAATGGGTAAAAAAGTAACGCAAGCGGTGAGAGATAACGCCCAAATGAATTTAGTTGGTGTTGTTTCTCCTGTCTTTGATGCGAAAATTGATGAAAAAATGTATGCATCTTTAAATGAAGTTCATGAAAAAGTAGATGCTATTATTGATTTTTCGCATCCAGATAATTTAAATGATATTTTAAAATTTGGTGTTAGAAATCATTGTGCACTTGTTCTAGCAACTACAGGATATAGTGAACAACAAATTTTACATATTGAAGAAGCATCTTCACAAATTCCTATTTTTCAATCATATAACACATCTTTTGGTGTTTCTATGTTAACAAAGATTGTCAAAGAAGTAGCGAAAGAATTTTATGAAAATGGATATGATATTGAAATTATTGAAAAACATCATAATCAAAAAATTGATGCACCAAGTGGAACAGCTAAACTTTTATATGATGTGATTCATGAAGATATTGAAGAGACAAAAGAAGTTTATGATCGTTCTACTGTTCATCATAAACGTGAAAGAAATGAAGTTGGTATTCAATCTGTGCGTGCTGGAACGATTTTTGGTGAACATAGTGTTTTATTTGCGGGACATGATGAAATTATTGAAGTGAAACATACAGCTTTATCAAAAGAAGTTTTTGTACAAGGGGCTATTTCAGCATGTTTGAAGATTGCTGATAAAGAAAATGGTTTATTTAGTTTAAAGAATTTATATTAAAGGGGAAGAACAATGGTTTTACAGACACAGTTTGCTCAAATTAGGGATCGTAGTTTATATATTGATGATGTCAATGCAATGGATTTAGTTAAAAAATATGGAACGCCACTTTATGTTATGAGTGAAGGACATATAAGACATCAATTTGAAGAATTAAAAACAAAGTTTTTAGATAAGTATGATAATGTTTTGCCATTATTTGCTTCAAAGTCATTTAGTTGTTTAGAGATATATAAAATTGCCAGTGAATATGGTATTGGTATTGACTGTGTGAGTGCAGGAGAGATTTCTATTGCCTTAAAAGCTGGTTTTGATCCTCATAAAATTTATTTCCATGGAAATAATAAACTTCCATCTGAAATAGATTATGCGATAGCTCATGATGTTGATCATTTTGTGATTGATAATTTTTATGAGATAGAATTAATTGAAAAAATAGTAACTCAATACGATAAAACCATTTATGCAACTGTAAGAGTTGTGCCAGAAATTAAAGCTGGTGGACATGGATATATTCAAACTGGACATAAAGATACAAAGTTTGGTTTCAGTGCTAGAAATGGCATTTATTTAAAAGCTATCCAACAAATTGCCGATTCTACACATATTGAATTTGAAGGTATACATTGCCATATTGGTTCACAGGTTTTTGATTTATATGCTTATATCAGTGCTATGCATCGTTTTGTACGTTTTGCCTATGAAATATATGATCAATTAGGTATTATGGTGAAAAAGATAAATGCTGGTGGTGGATATGGAATTGCCTATACTAAAAAAGATGAACCACTAGAATTTGAAACAATCACTTCTGAAATCATGAATATTATTAAAGATGGTTATGATAAACGTGGTTGGGAAATGCCAATGGTACTTGTAGAACCAGGACGTTATGTTGTTGGTAATGCTGGAATTACATTATATACAGTAGGAGCAGTCAAAGACATTCCAGATGTTCGTACTTATATGAGTGTTGATGGTGGAATGACGGATAATATTAGAACAGCTTTATATGATGCGCAATATGATGGTATTATCGTTAATAAAGCTTATGAACGTCGTGATACAAAAGTGACTGTTGCTGGAAAGGTTTGTGAATCTGCTGATATTGTTGTTAAAGACATTATGTTACCATATCCTGAACCTGGTGATATCTTTGCTCAATTTTCAACAGGGGCCTATCATTATTCCATGTCTTCTAACTATAATCAGTTACCAAAGCCAGCTGTTGTTTTTACATATCAGGGCAAAAGTAAATTAGTGATTAGAAGACAGACTTTTGATGATTTAATTACTTTTGATGTACAGGAAGACTATCAATAAGAGGAAGAAACATTATTCTTTCTCTTTTTTGATACTTTGTAAAAATGCATTCAAACTTTTATTTTGAGAGTTTTTATGCCAAATCAGATAAATATGGAATTGTTGAGAAAAGTCTTTTAAAGGTAAAAAGCAAAGATATTTTTGATAAGCATAATAATCTTCAACAAATTGGGCTAAGATAGCAGTATCCTGACTAATAGCTAAATGCATGAAAAGAGTATCTAAATCATGGCTTTTAAAATCAGGATGACTTGTATCCATAATCACATGTGTTTGATTTTTTATATCAAAATAGTCTAAAGAAGGATATGAAGATAAAATATGATTTTTATTCATAGCAACAACAAATGGATAAGAATAAATATGGAGATAATCAAACTGATCTTCAAAAGGAATAGGATCATGACCAACTCTAGCAGTAAATACACAATCGACTTTATGATTTTTTAACAGCTCTTCAATTTCTTGTCTAGAATCACAATAAAGCTGAATATCCATATGTTTATTGTGTTGATAAAAATTCTGAATATTTTTAATCATAATGCAATGTTCAATACCTTTTAAATATCCAATTCTTAATTGACCAAAATTTTCATGATGTAAATATTGAATCGTTTGATAACATTCTTGATTTGCTTCCAAGACTTTAAGAGCACTTTTTAAAAAGATTTTTCCTTGTTGAGTTAACTGAACATGCTTTTTGTTTCTTATAAACAAATGAAAACCAAGTGTTTCTTCTAAATGTTTAATATGATTACTAACAACTGTTTGAGAAATAAATAGATTTTGACTGGCTTTTGTAAAGTTTAAAGTTTTAGAAACTTCGACAAAGCATTTTAATTGTTGAATATTCATAGAAAAACTCCTTTATTATAACTTTTAGTTATTATATTATATCGTTTTTATATGAGACAATTATAATAAATTGATTAAAATAAGTATAAATTGAAGGAGTTAGATTATGAAAAAAATCATTATTTATATTATTGGTTTAAATTTTTTAGCATTAGGAATTGTATTGAATATTTCTACAGGACTGGGAGTTGCTGCTTTATCAAGTTCCATTTATACAACAAGTCAAATATTTCATATATCATTAGGAACAGCCTCTATTATCTGGTATATAGTGTTTGTTGGAATACAATGTTTATTATCAAAGAAAATAACTAAGGAATACCTTTTAGAAATACCGTTATCTTTTGTATTTGGTTATCTTAATGATTTTTATGATTATATCATTCATATAACACCATCATCTTTTATACATTCACTGTTACTATTATGTATCGCTTTACTTTGTATTTCTTTAGGCGTTTATTTGACAAGTGAAACAAACTTTGTATTGAATCCAGGCGATGGCATTGTGAAAACAATAAGTGAAGTTTTCCATTATCCTTTCTATAATGTCAAAAATATGTTTGATATTTCTATGATTTTATGTTCGCTTGTTTTAAGTTGGATAACACATAATCCTATTATGGGAATAGGTATAGGAACTATCATTTCAGCAGTTATGATTGGTAGGCTTATTAAAGTCTGGCAATATCTTCTTCAAAAAAGATTATTTATTGAGGTATAAAGTTTTTATATGTGTTCATAATTCACATATGAGGTGATAAACAATATGAACAATATAAAAAAAATCGTTTTTATTATACTTGTATGCATGTTATGTGTCAGTGTTGAAGCGAAAAGTGACGTTCCTAAATATAAAATTATATCTAACAGTTATCAGCAAACTGATATTCAAGACATGTATGATATAAAAAATCAATTACTAACAGATTATAAAGAATGGGTCAAAGGGGTTGATAATCCAGATCAGGCTTTAGCTGATCACCAGAGTGATTATCAGGCAACCTTTAAACAGGGTGTTTATACTATTGTTTTAGGAAAAGGAAAAGGGAAAACTTTAACAGGAGATTTAAAGGTCAATTATTGTGAAACAACTGAAGATATAGAAACAAAATCCTTGATATGGGATTGGCTATTTTGATATGAAACAATATGTTTCATATTTTTTATTCTCTTTAAAAAATAAGAGAATAAGCAAATATTATAGGATTAAGGGTAAAATTAATGAATTATTTTATTTCGTTCTCAAAAAGTGATATGATATATATCATAAGGAGGATTGTTTCATGAAACAGTTAAAACAACCAGACAATAAAATAATGATTTATCCGATCTATCATCATCAAAGTGTCTTGAATGATATATGTGATACCTTAGGATATGATATCAACACAATCATTAATAAAGACTTCAATCAATCCACAAAAGTCTATACACTTGGAAAATATGATTTCCCTTATATTCTTTTTGTGGGACTTGGTGATGTCAGTGAACTAACTACAGCCAAACTTAGAAAGTTAGTTTTGAATATTTCAAAAAATATTAACGAGCCTGTTCAGCTGATGACTGATCATCTTGATGAAGGTATTGACAAGCATGCCTTTGTCAGAATATGGGTAGAATCACATATCATTGCCCAGTATCAGGAATGCAAGATTGGACATGATGCGAAAATGATAGCTGACTTGGATATTGTATCATCAGGATATGTTGAAAAGGATATTGAAACAGGAAGAATCTATGGAGAAGGCATCAACTATGCCAGAAGACTTGCCGATACACCATCCAATCTGATGACACCAGAAGACATGGTGAAAGAAGCTGTCGAACTGGCTAAGGCGTATAACATTGAATATACAATACTCAACAAGAGTGCCTTAGAGGAAATGAAAGCAGGAGGCATTCTGTCCGTCAATCAGGGAAGTCATATACCTGCCTACATGATTGTATTGAAGTATACGCATAATGGAAATGCACCACATAAAGCCGTGATAGGAAAAGGAATTACATTTGATTCAGGAGGATACAACCTGAAATCAAACAGCTATGGCATGAAGTATGACATGTGTGGAGGAGCAGATGTTTTAGGAATCATGAAGATTCTTGCTGGTATCCAAGCCAAGACAAATGTTTACGGAATCATTCCAGTGACAGAGAATCTGGTGAATGGAAAAGCCTATAAACCACAGGATGTCATCACAACACTATCAGGAAAGACAGTCGAGGTCGTAAGCACAGATGCAGAAGGACGACTGATCTTATGTGATGCTATCACATATGCACAAAAATTAGGAGCTACTCATCTTATTGATTTAGCGACTCTTACAGGAGCATGCGTAGCTGCTTTAGGAGATGTTTATACAGGTGTTTTCGCTAATGATGATGCCTATTATCAAGAATTTGAACAAGCCATGAAAGCAGCTGATGAAAAGGGATGGCGTTTACCAATGGATGATGAATATTTTGCAAAAATTAAATCAAATAGCGCAGATTTCAAAAATTCTATGGGAAAACCTGGTGCAGGAGCAAGTATTGCGGCTAATTTCTTGAATGCTTTTGTAGAAGAAGGTACAAAATGGATTCACCTAGATATTGCAGGAACAGCGGACAATGATGGTACTGGTGCAACAGGAGCCATGATTAGATCAGTTGTTAATATGTTTAGTAAATAAAAACCGAGATTTTTCTCGGTTTTTTAAATATTCTTTTCTTGTATGTAGTTAGAATATTCTATACATATCATATCAGCAATCATAGTCAGCGCATAAGGATGACTAGAATAATCTTTTCTCCTTTTATAACAAATATACTTATCTACATAAGGAAGATTAAGATTATCTGCAGATGTTATCATGACAATCTTAGGTTTAGATTTATTATTTTTAAAAGGTATTGTTCTAGAGAAAACACGATTAAAATATGTTCCCGTATCAGAAAAAATGATAATTAAAGTATCTTCATGAGAATGAGATATATAATCTATTTGATCAGCAAATTTAATTCTTGTAAAAATCATTTTCTCACTTGTTTGAAGATCATATTGCATATTTAAGGCAACATTTTGAGAATGCATATATCCAAATGCAGCAACGTGTTTATATTGATATATATCAATAACGAGCTCTTTGATCTGTTTATCTAATTCTGTAGAATAAAGCATATTTAAATTATCTATAACTGATAAAGTATATGATTTAGATAAACTTTGTTCATCAAAACTTTTGAAATCAAATTTATGATGCGCATGCTGGTATTCAAGAGGAATTTTTGCTATTTGGGTTTTTAAAGAATTAAAATCATTAAGGCCAATCTCTCTACAGAAACGTGAAACACTAGAATTAGAAACATAACATGTTTTTGCAAGTTCAGATATAGAGAAATCCTCTAGATTCCTAATGTTTTCTATTAAGAATTTTGCTATTTTATAATTATTAGAATCTTTAGGTTCACTATTAATTGTTGATAAAAGTATGATAACGAGATTAAACATAAAAAATCCCTCCTTAATTTGACATGATTATATCATGTAGAAAAGGGATTTCACAACATTAATTTTTTATGACTATTGTTTTTGCTATCTTATCATGAAAAGATTGTGATTTTTTATTAAAATAAGCATAAATAATAGAAATAAGTGTTAAACCATAGGCAATATATTGAAGAATTTGAGCAACTTGCATAAATCCAAAAAATTCAATGAGCTTTCTAATATATGAACTTGTTACAACAATACCACCTTCTAAAAGAGTTGCTCCAATCAGTTCTCTTTTTAACATACATGCTAAATTTATATCTTCTCTTTCTTCAGTAACAACTTTGACTTTGCATATTTTTTTACCAATTGTTTGACCTTTCCAAAGATATGTAGGAATAACTATATAATAGAAAACACCTACAAATATTCCAAATAGACCTAAAAATAAACCGATAGAGAAAGAATAGTGTGATAAATCAAACATATATGGCTTTAAATAATCACCATCTCTTAAATAAAATGTTATAGGTATAACAACAATCATATGGGTAATATACCAATCTATAATCATTGCAACACATCTTCTTACTCTTGTTTCTATAATATCCATCTTTGTTTCAGGTTTTATTTTTTGTTTTTTCTTTTTTGACATAATCATCACTCCATAACATGATTATATCAAATATAAATATATTATTTTTTATTTTTCCAAAATTTGGAAAGTATATATGTAAAAAATGACTATAAACTCTGCAGAGTTTATAGTCACCAATAATTACATTCTATGTTCTGGGTAATCTTTCATATCTAATAGAGAAGCAGCATCTTTATCACAAATAATAGTAAAGTTAGGATGAAGTTTTAAAATAGTAGATGGTAATTCATCAGAAATTGGAGAATCTAACATTTGTTTTAAAATTTCAGCTTTTTCTTTACCAGTTACAATCATAACAAGATGTTTAACTCTCATCAAACTTTTTGGTCCCATAGATAATGTGATAGGAAGATGTTCTTTTGCTGGATAAGTTGGATTTGCAGCATTTTTTGTTTTTCTATCCATAGGGTAAGTATAGCTATCCATTGGTGTACATCTTGGACAGTTACTACAGAAATGTCCATCCCAACCTAAACCAATTAACATCACATCTAAACCACCATGTTCTCTGATATCCCAATCATAAGTTTCCCAGTTTTCCATAGTCGTTGTATGAATATGATCTTCTGGAATATGTGCATCTTTGAAAAATAATTCTTGCATTTCATCCCAGTTAGGACCATATTTTTTATCTTGATATGGAGCTTCATCAAATAGATAATAATGAATATTTTTAAACTTATCTTGATCTTTAACTTCTGGAATCATCATTTGATAAAGCATTTTAGGAGAACGACCTGCTGTTAAAGAAATATTAACTCTCTTATCTTGCATCATAGCTCCTAATAAGATGTGCATTGCACTTTCACTCATTTTCTTTTCAGATTCTTCAATAATTAATTTCATATTTTTTCCTCCTTATGAATCTGTATATCATAAGAAGATAACACTAACACACACCACTCATTATAGATTATATATTTATTTTGTCAATCAACAATTTAAGAAAATAATACAAATTTTGATTAAATTTGTTAAATATACAAAAACAATTGTATTATTATATATGATTATAATTATAATAATCAATATATTTCCAAAAGTTGGAAATGTTTTCAATTATATGGAAAAATGGTGTCAAATTTTGTGTTTTTTTATATAATCAAAACAATTAAATGAAAGGGGAGATTGATATGAATTTTATGGAAAAGTTTAATGAACTTGCGAATCGTACCTTAGTCCCTGTAGCTAATAAGTTGGGAAACCAAATTCATTTGGCTTCTATTCGTGATGGTATGGTTGTAGCAATTCCATTGTCTATTCTAGGTGGGGTTTGTTTAATTATTTCAACACCGCCATTTACTCCAGATACATTGCCAAACTGGGGATTTATTAGTGACATGTTGATGGGTTGGTATAATTGGGCTCAAACATATAAAGCAGCTTTACAAGTACCTTACAACATGACAATGGCGTTAATGGGGTTATTTGTATGTTTTGCAATTTCTTATAATCTTGCAAAAAGATACGATATGGCACCATTGAATGCATCTATTGTGACTACTGCAGTATTTTTAATTGTATCTGCACCTTCTATGTCAGCTGTTCCAGCTAGTGTGATTCAAGAAGGAACTGCTGTAACTGATATGTTAACTCAAGTAGGAAGTTATATTCCAACAACATTCTTGGATGCTAAAGGTATTTTTACAGGAATTATTTGTTCTATAGGCTGTGTAGAAATTATGCGCTTCTTAATTAATAAGAACATTAGATTCAAAATGCCTGAAGGGGTACCACCTGCAATTACATCATCATTTGATGCAATTATTCCTTTATTTGTATGTGTTATAATTTTCTATGCAATATCATTAATTGTACAAAACTTTAGTGGTGAATTATTACCAAGTATGATTATGACAATATTGGCACCTGCAGTATCAGGATTAGATTCATTAGTAGGTATTTGTTTAATTACTATTATTGCACAAGTATTCTGGTTCTTTGGTTTACATGGTGCAAGTATTACTCAACCAATTAGATTACCATTTATGCAAATGTATTTAATGGCTAATATTACTGCATTTAGTGCAGGTGAACCTATTGTACATTTCTTTACGCAATCATTCTGGTCTTATGTTATTACATTAGGTGGTGGAGGTGCCACTTTAGGATTATGTCTCTTATTATTAAGATCTAAATCAGTAGAATTAAAGACATTAGGTAAATTATCTATAGGTCCAGCAATATTCAATATTAACGAACCAATTATCTTTGGTTTACCAATGGTATTAAATCCATTGATGATGATACCATTTATATTTGTACCAGTTGTTAACTCTATTATTGCTTATGGTTTAATGGCAGTTAATTGGGTAGGTAAAGGTGTTATTGAAACACCATGGACAACACCAGCACCATTAGGAGCTGCATTAGGATGTATGGATATTAAAGCAGCATTTATGGTTATTGGATTAATTATATTAGATATTGTTTTATATTATCCATTCTTTAAATTAATGGAAAAACAAAAATTAGAAGAAGAAGCTTCAAAAGCAAATTCATAATCAAAAGAAGATAAACGACTAACACACATTATAACCGTACTTTTTGTACGGTTTTTTAATTCAATAAAAGCTCTTCAGGTATTGTTTGTTTTTTGATATTCATTTTAGAAATCGAACGATATTTATGATTTATTTTACTGTACATATACAACTTTTTCTTTTTGAATTTATTGAATGTCTAAGAATGTTTATATACAATAAAAAGAGAGGTGAAATTTATGGATGAAAATATGCAAATAATCAAAGATATATGTTTAAAAGAAACAAGTCAAAATCCAATAAAAATTGTGAAGAAATTGATGAAAATTGAAAATATACCAATCCATGGACCGGTTCATCATATTATTGATGGATATGCTTTTTTGACTGCTATGCATAATGTAGGAGTTGAATTTGATTTTCCAAAAGCCTTAGATGAGCTAGAAGTTAGAGGAAAGAAAATGCCAGGAGCAACTTGCGGACAATGGGGAATTTGTGGATCAAGTTCTTCTGTTGGTGCAGCTTTAGCGATTATTCATCAGACAACACCATTATCAGATAATGAATATTATAAAGATAATTTAAAACTGACTTCATTAGCACTTGGCAACATAGCTGAAGTTGGAGGACCAAGATGTTGTAAAAGAAATGCTTATCTTTCGTTAAAAACAGCTATCAAATTCGTTGAAGAAACGTATGGTATTCTATTAGAAGATACTGATGAAAAATGTGAGTTTTCTCATTTGAATCAACAATGTATCAAAGAAAGATGTCCATTTTATCATCACTAACAGATATAAGAATTTATTATTAAAAGAAAAATGACTGAAAATCAGTCATTTTTTACTCTTTAACGTATTTATTCATAAATTCAATAATTGTGCTTTCACATAATTGAGGATCAACCAAATAGCTTTGCGCATGACCAGCTCCCTCAACAATCAATAAATCTTTATCAGCACTACATGCATTATAAAGATCATAAACCATATAGGTTGGCACAAAATTATCACGATCACCATGTATAAATAAAGTTGGTGTTTTAGATTTTTTAACTTGTTCAATTGTTGAAGCTTCTTTGAAGCTATATCCTACACGTTTTTTACTTAATAAAGTTGCAGTTGGTAAGACAAGAGAAGCAGGAATATGTCTTTGATGAAGTTCATGTTTAAATTCATCAAGAACACTTGTAAATCCACAATCAGAAATAATACATTTGACATCATCAGGAAGTTCTTCACCACTAGCCATGAGAACAGTGGCACTTCCCATTGATATACCATGTAAAACAATTTGTAAATCTTTATGAAAATAATCTTTAACCTGATGAATCCATTGAATACAATCTAATCGATCTAACCATCCAAATCCAATATATGTGCCTTCACTTTCTCCATGAGCACGATTATCTGGCAATAAAATATGGAATCCTAGATTATGATAAAATTTAATATAATAGGCATATTCTTTTAAATTATATGAACGATAACCATGAACAGCAATTAATACTTTATTTGTATCTCTATCAGCTTTTAAAAATTTAGCTTTGAGTTTTAAACCATCATTTGAAGTCATTTCCCATGTTTCAAAATGTTGTTGTTTTAACCAAGGAAGATATTTTTCAATACGTGGATCAACTTTTGGTTTCATTTTATTAAGTGGTGTGCTTTTATGACAGGCAAAATCAATTGCAGTGACACCTACAAAGCCAACAATAGCACCAGATAATAAAGCTGCACAAGCAAGAGTTTTCTTTTTCAATTTCATCATTCCTTTCCTAGTGATAATATCATACCATAAATTCATGAAAAAATAATGTTCTTTTTTCATATAATCATCATTTATTGTATACTTATAGAGGGAGTGAGACTTATGGAAAGAGAAATCATATATCAAAAAGATGGTTATACTTTAAGATTAACGCAAAAAGAAGATGCTATGGAATATTATGAAAACAACTTTAATTCAATAGATCCAGATATAGTGAGATTGACAGGGAGTCAATCTTCTTATACTCAAGATGAAGTGGTCAACTTTTTTATAAGCTGTATAGATGCTAAGGATCGTTATGACTTTATTTTAATTGATCCTGAGGGACATATTGTAGGGGAAAGTGTTATTAATGAGATTGATTATGAATTGAAGAGTGCTAATTTTAGAATTGCGATATTTCATCATCAAGCACGTGGACAGGGTATTGGAACATGGATGATTGATCAGACATTGTCATTTGCTTTTGATGTTTTAAAATTGCATCGTATCTCTTTAGATGTCTTTTCCTTCAACAAAAGAGCCATTCACACTTATGAAAAAGTAGGATTTAAACATGAGGGTGTTCTAAGAGATGCTATCAAAGATGGAAATCAATACGCTGATGATATTTTAATGTCTATTTTAGAGGATGAATGGAGAAAAATGAAATCTCAAAAACATTCATAAATTCTACATATTTTTATGTTATGATATATAAGAGGAGAAGATTTTTATGAAAAAGTTAATAGAAACTTTTGGGCTAGGGGTTTTAATGATTTTAGGTGGTTCATTAGCTGAATATACGCTTTCTTCATTTTCAGTAGTTTTTATTGATAGTGGTGCGTTTGTTTTGATTTGGGGTCTAGGATTATTTTATTGGAAAGAGATTCAAAAAGGTATGGATTGGATTAAAGAACTTAAAAATATTTCAAAAGAATAATAATGAGGCGATAGAAAATAAAGAATCTATCGCCTATTTTTTATTTTCAAGTGATATTTGTATAATTTTAAAGGCATTTGTGTTAGAATATCAGCTAAGGTGATGAAGATGACAAAAGTTGTATTAGAAAATCAAATGAATGAAATTTGTGATGTGATTCAAAAAGGTGGTATTGTTGCTTTTCCTACTGAAACAGTTTATGGCGTAGGTATTCATTTTAATGATGAAGAAGCATTAGAGCGTTTAATGGAAGCAAAAAATAGAGATTATTCTAAAGCGATTACTTTGATGGTTGCGGATAAAGCAGATATTTCTCAGTATGCTTACATTAGTCCACAGGCACAAAAGATGATTGATCAATTTATGCCTGGAATGATTACGTTGATTTTTAAGAAAAAAGAATCTGTTCATGATAGCATGACAAATGGAAAATCAACCATAGGAATACGTATTCCAGATAGTGAATTTGTTTTATCTTTATTAAAAAAGGTAGGACCTATGTTAGTCACAAGTGCGAATTTATCTCAACATTCAAATACAACTTCAACTCAAGAAGTATTGAATCAATTGGACGGACGTATTGATTTAGTCGTTGATGGTAAAACATCTGATAACATTGCCAGTACAGTTGTTGACGTGAGTCAAGATGAAATCAAAATATTAAGAGCTGGAAAAATAACAAAAGAACAGATAGAGGAGGCAATAAAATGAAAATAGCAGTTGCATGTGATCATGGAGGATATCGTTTAAAAAATGTATTAATGGAAGAAATGAAAAAACAAGGATATGAAGTTGTAGACTTTGGAACATATAATGAGGAAAGCTGTGATTATCCTGATTATGCTGCCAAAGCTGCCAAAGCTGTCGCAAATGGAGAATGTGAAAAAGGTGTTGTCGTTTGTGGTACAGGTATTGGTGTTTCTATTACATGTAATAAAGTCAAAGGTATTCGTTGTGCATTAGTTCATGATGTGTTCAGTGCCAAAGCAACAAGAGCTCATAATGATACAAATATGTTAGCAATGGGGCAAAGAGTGATTGGAGAAGGTTTAGCATTAGAAATCTTGAATGCGTGGCTACATACTGATTATGAAGGTGGTAGACATGATCAAAGAATTGCCAAAATGATGGCTTTGGAGAGTGAGCAAAGATGAGAGATGAACAAGTCTTTGAAAGTGTTGAAAGAGAATTAAATAGACAAAGAAATAATATTGAGTTAATTGCTTCAGAAAACTTTGTATCAGAAGAAATATTAGAATTAGCTGGAAGTGTTTTAACAAATAAATATGCAGAAGGATATCCAGGTAAGAGATATTATGGGGGATGTCAATTTGTAGATGAAGTCGAAACTTTAGCAATCAATCGTTTAAAGGAATTATTTGGCTGTGAATATGCAAATGTTCAGCCTCATAGTGGGGCTCAAGCCAACACAGCTGTTTATTTGGCATTATTAAATCATGGGGATAAAGTGTTAGGAATGTCACTTGCTGATGGAGGACATTTAACACATGGACATCCACTCAATTATTCAGGAATCAATTATGAATTTTATAGTTACGGAGTTTCTCGTGATACAGAAACGATTGATTATGATGAATATAAGAGAAAAGTCGAAGAAATCAAACCAAAGTTAGTTGTTGCAGGAGCGAGTGCCTATTCAAGAATTATTGATTTTGAATATATGGCCAAGATTGCTCATGAAAATGGTGCTTTATTTATGGTAGATATGGCACATATTGCTGGTTTAGTTGCTGCTGGTTTACATCCTTCACCTTTCCCTTATGCTGATGTTGTCACAACAACAACACATAAAACATTAAGAGGACCACGTGGTGGTGTCATTATGTGTAAAGAAGAATTAGGAAAAGCGATTGATAAAGCTGTTTTTCCTGGTATGCAGGGTGGTCCATTAATGCATATTATCGCAGCGAAAGCCGCATGTTTCTATGAAGCTTTACAACCAGAGTTTAAAGATTATGCGAAACAGATTATGAAAAATGCTAAAGCATTAGAACAATCTTTAAAAGAAGAAGGATTTAGATTAGTGGCTGATGGAACGGATAATCATTTGATTTTAATTGATGTTAAAGCAAGTTGTGGTATGAGTGGAAAAAAAGCTGAAAGATTGCTTGATGAAATTCATATTACAGCTAATAAAAATGCGATTCCATTTGACACTGAGAAACCTTTTAAAGCAAGTGGTATTCGTGTAGGAACACCAGCGATGACAACAAAAGGTTTTGATGAAAATGATTTTAGAGAAGTTGGTAAAATTATAGCGTATCGTTTAAAAAATGAAGAAACAGATAGTGTTAAGGAAGAATGTTTAAAAAGAGTGAAAGCATTAACTGATAAAGTGACAATGTATCAAGATAAAACATATTTGAAATAAGAGAAGTTTAATCTTCTCTTTTTTGATTATTGATCATGAAGATGGATAAAGATAGGCTTTATAGGGATAATTTGATATAATGATACTAGAAATGAAAGAAAGAAGGGATTAGAAATGGCAACAATTATTTTAAATCATCCTCTTATTGATCATAAGTTGACCATTATGAGAAATAAAGAAACAGGTACAAAAGAATTTAGACAGAACTTAGATGAAATTGCGATGTTAATGGCTTATGAAGTGACAAAGAGTTTACCATTACAAAATATTGAAATTGAAACACCAATATGTTCTATGACTGGTAAAAAATTAGTCCGTCCTATTGTTTTGGTTCCTATTTTAAGAGCAGGTCTTGGTTTAGTTGATGGTTTTAAAACAATTATACCAACAGCCAAAGTTGGACATATAGGAATGTCAAGAAATGAAGAAACTTTACTGCCAGAGGAATATTATGCTAAATTTCCTTCATGTTTAAAAGAAGCTGATGTGATTGTCCTTGATCCAATGTTAGCAACAGGTGGTAGTGCTTGTGCTGCTATTACAAACATTAAAAAAAGAGGCGCTAAAAATATTAAATTTGCTTGTCTTGTTGCTGCTCCAGAAGGTATTCAGGTGATTGAAACTGAGCATCCTGATGTGGATTTAATTGTTGGAGCACTAGATGAGAAACTGAACGATAAAGGCTATATTGTGCCAGGATTAGGAGATGCTGGAGATCGTTTGTTTGGAACAGATTAGCTATATGTCAAAATTGTATAGTGTGAATAATGGTATGATTTAAGTTATCTTGACAAATACTAAAAAGAAATGACTTTTGAACTATATCTTGTAATCAAAAGATTTGTTATTTTTGATTATCCACGGTATAATCAAGATAGTGTTAAAATAAGGAGTGAGCAATGTGAATGAAAAAGATGTTCAAACAGAGTCTAAAAAAATCTTTTTAATCATGTTGCTCTTTTTTTGTTTGATAGGTTTAATATTGAAGAATATGGCCTATCCTTTAGGAGTCATTGTTGGATATATAATTTGTTATATCAATTTTATATTGACGATTAAATTTAGTCATACTATTTTGCAGGAAGGACATCATATTTTATTAATTATATTGATGTTTATGTTAAAATTATTTTTGATGATTGTAGGATTTATGATAGCTGTTATATGGAAAGAATACGTTCATCTTTTGAGTGTGTTTTTTGGTTATTTGATTACACCTATCACAATTCATTGGTTAAATTTAAAAACAAGAAAGGAGATGAAATAGATGCATATAGTGATTCAGACAGAATTGATATTTTCTTTAATTATCATGGCCATGTTAGCAGTCTTTTTTATTTATGCAGGAAGAAAGATTGCATTAGCAGATGCAACCAAAAGACCTAAAGGTTTAGTTCTGGTCGTTGAAACAGGTGTAGAAATGATTTATAACTATTTGAAATCAATTATGCCTAGTCGTTTTGAAAAGAACTATTATCCTTATTTTGCAATGCTGTTTTGTTATCTGATTGTTGCTAATATTAGTGGATTAATTGGTTTTGATGCACCAACATCCAATTATTCTATTACGTTGGCTATGACAATTATTACATTTGTTTTGATACAGTTTAACGCAATTCGAAAAAAAGGAATTAAAGAATATATCAAGGGTAATGTTTGGCCACCAACGAATATCTTTGGAACAATAGCTCCCTTAATATCGTTATCATTCCGTATTTTTGGTAATATTTTAAGTGGTAGTATTTTAATGTCGTTGCTTTATCAGTTTACAGGTTGGTTATCAAGTTTAATTATTCCAACGACAGTTAATTTTTTAGGACCAGTTATTGCGCCAGTGTTCCATGTTTATTTTGATTTATTTGCTGGTGTTATTCAGACATTAGTGTTTGTAACAATTTCATCTATATTAATCATGATGGAAAATGAAGATTGATCTTAACTATAAATATAGTTTTGATAATTAAAAAAATATAATGGAGGTAAATAAAATATGACAGATTTAGGTTTAGTTGCAATCGCTGCAGGAATTGCAGTATGTGCAGGTTTAGGTACAGGTATTGGTGAAGGTATTGCTGCAAGTAAAGCAGTTGAAGCAGTAGGTAGAAATCCAGAAGCTGAAGGTAAAATCAGAACAATGATGATTTTAGGTATCGCATTAACTGAAACAGTTGCTATTTATGGATTATTGATTTCAATTATTTTAATTTTCGTATTCCCAGCTTTATATTTATAAAAAGGTGACTGGCTTTTTATAAGAAGGGAGGCATACAATGAGTATTGATGTTGCAGGGAAATTATTCCCTAATCTTGCGACAATCGTGATTCAATTATTATCCACAGGTGTTTTATTGATTATTTTTAGAAAGTTCTTTTGGGCTCCAACACAAAAGTATTTTCAAAAACGTGCTGATTTTATCGAATCACAAATTCAGGATGCAAAAACATCTCAGCAAAAAGCAAAGCAGCTTATGTTAGAAAGTGAAGAACAGGCACGTCAATCTGCTAAAGAGTATCATGATATTATTGAACAGGCTAAAAATGATGCTTTAAAAATTCATGAAGATTTAGTTGCAAAGGCAAAAGAAGAAGCTGCTCGTAAGCTAGAACAGGCAGAAAGAGAAATTGAAGTTGAAAAACAACAGGCTAGAGAAGACATGAAGAAAGAAATGGTTAATATAGCTATTGAGGCAGCAACAAAAGTAATGAGTAAAGAAATGAATTCAAAGGAAAATCAACAAATGGTAGAAGATTTTGTTGATCAGGTTGTTCATTAATGGATACCATTGCAAAAAGATATGCTGAAGCATTATTTGCTTTAGCAAAAGAGGAAAATGCTGTCAAAACATATCAAAAAGATATGGAGAAAGTTGAAGATATCTTTCATGATCAAAGTATTTTACAGTTTTTTAGTCATGTTGCGATTCATGATGAAGATAAATATCAGGTATTGAATCAATGCTTAAAAGGACAAATTGAAACATATGTCTATCAATTTCTTTTATTGCTGATTAAAAAAAGAAGAATCAAATATATTGTTTTGATTTGTCATCAATTTCAAAATTTATGTTATGAATACTTGGGTATTCAAGTTGGAAAAGTATGGAGTGCTTATGAACTTTCTCAAGCAGAAATAGAGAAAATTCAAGAAGCCATGTCTATGAAGACAAACAAGAAAGTCTTATTAAAACAAGCGATCGATCCATCTTTAATTGGTGGAATTAAAGTTGAGATTGATCATCATGTATATGATAATTCTATATCTTATAAGATGGGATTATTGAAACAGGAATTATTAAGAAAGTAGGTGAAAGTGTGGATTTAAGACCAGATGAGATTAGTTCGTTAATTAAGGAACAGATTAAACATTTTGCAGATCAAATAGAATCAAAAGATGTTGGAACTGTTATGACAGTAGGTGACGGTGTAACATTGATTCATGGTTTAGATAATGCCATGTTAGGAGAATTGTTGTTATTTCCTGGTAATGTTTATGGAATGGTTATGAATCTAGAAGAAGATGCTGTAGGTGCTGTTTTACTTGGTGATGAAGGTTCTATCAAAGAAGGCGATGAAGTCAAAAGAACAGGACGAATTATTGAAGTCCCTGTTGGTGATGGATTATTAGGGCGTGTTGTCAATCCATTAGGACAACCTATTGATGGACAAGGAGAAATTGTTTATCAGCATACACGTCCTATTGAAAAGATTGCACCAGGTGTTATGGCAAGAAAATCTGTTGATCAGCCACTTCAGACAGGAATTACATGTATTGATGCAATTATTCCTATCGGTAGAGGTCAACGTGAGTTAATTATTGGTGATAGACAAACAGGAAAGACAGCTATTGCGATTGATACAATATTAAATCAAAAAGGACAGAATATTTATTGTATTTATGTTGCTATTGGGCAAAAGAATTCTACTGTTGCTCAAATTGTTGAAAAATTACGTCAAGGTGGAGCAATGGAATATACAACTGTTGTATCTGCTGGGGCCAGTGAATTAGCTCCTGTTCAATATATTGCGCCTTATGCAGGATGTGCTATGGCAGAAGAATGGCTAGAAGAAGGTAAAGATGTCTTGATTGTTTATGATGATTTATCTAAACATGCGGTTGCTTATCGTACAGTCTCTTTATTATTAAAAAGACCACCAGGACGTGAAGCTTATCCAGGTGATGTATTCTACTTACATTCAAGATTACTGGAAAGAGCTTGTCGTTTAGATGATGAACATGGGGGAGGATCAATTACAGCTTTACCAATTATTGAAACACAGGCAGGGGATATTTCAGCATATATTCCAACAAATGTGATTTCTATTACAGATGGACAGATATTCTTACAACAGGATTTATTTAACTCAGGAATAAGACCGGCTATTGACACTGGATTATCTGTCAGTCGTGTTGGTTCATCAGCACAGATTAAGGCTATGAAACAAGTATCAAGCTCTTTAAAATTAGAACTTGCACAATATAGTGAAATGCAGGCATTTGCACAATTTGGTAGTGATTTGGATGCTGCGACAAAAGCAACTTTGGAACATGGACAAAGAGTGAGAGAAGTTTTAAAACAGGCTCAATATTCTCCACATAGTGTAGATCAGCAGGTTATCACATTATTTGCTTTAAAATATGGTTATACAAAACAAATTCCAGTTGCTAAAATCAATCAATTCATGGATGAACTTTATCAAAATATTCAAAACCAACATCCTGAAATGATAACAGATATTCAACAACAAAAATCAATCAGCGATGAATTATCTTTAAAAATGAAAGATGTTATCAATGCTTTTGTAGAAAATTTCTTAAAAGTGAATAAGGAAGGTTAGTTTATGGCTAATGATATGCAGTCTATTAAAAGACGTATAAAATCCGTTGAATCAACAAAGAAAATTACAAAAGCAATGCAGCTTGTCGCAACTTCTAAGTTGAGAAAAGCAAGAAATCAGATGGATGAATTAAGACCTTACTATAGTAAAATTCAAGAAACGGTAGGACAAATCTTAGAAAGCAATAAAGGTATGGTGGAAAGTCCATATTTAATAGAAAATCAGGCAGGAAAACATATTTATATTATTGTCACATCAAGTTTAGGACTATGTGGTGGTTATAATGCAAATGTTTTTAAAACCATGGTTGAATGTTTAAAGCCAGATGATGAAATTTATATGATTGGTAGTAAAGGTGCAAGCTATTTAGCGCATCATCATATTGACTATCATTCACAATATGTAGAATTAAATTCAACATTAGATTTCAAAGATGTCATTAGACTTGTTCATGAATTAACAAAACGTTATCAAAATCAAGAGATTGCAAGTATTCAAATGATTTATACAAAGTTTGTTAATAACTTGACATTCCAGCCATGTGTGATGGATTTATTGCCTGTTCATACACAGGATTTTGAAAATATGACTTTAACTAAAAAAGCGACTTTATTTGAACCAAGTCCAGAAGCTGTTTTGAATGATTTGATACCTATGTATTTACAGTCAGTTATTTATGGATATTTGGTAGAATCAGTGACAAGTGAAAATGCTTCAAGAAGAACATCTATGGAAAATGCTACAGATAATGCAGAAGATTTAATAGAAGAATTATTATTGAAATATAATCAGGCAAGGCAAAGTGCTATTACGAATGAAATTAGTGAAATCGTGGCAGGAGCCAATGCTTAATAAGGAGGTGCAGCATGTCAAATATAGGAAAAATCGTACGTGCGGTAGGTCCAGTTGTTGATATTGCTTTTGATGATGGACATTTACCAGCATTAAATACTGCTATTGAAATTGATAATAATGGCGAATTATTGACAGTAGAAGTCGCACAACACATTGGTGATGATGTGGTTCGTTGTATTGCGATGGGGTCTACTGATGGTTTAAAAAGAGGTTTGGAAGCCAAAGATACTGAGCATCCTATTTGTGTACCAGTAGGAAATGAAACATTGGGAAGAATGTTTAATGTACTAGGGCAACCGATTGATGAAAAAGAGGCATTACCTTCAGATATTCAAAAAATGCCAATTCATCGTAATGCTCCAACATATGCTGATCAAAAAACAGAAACAGAAATCTTAGAAACAGGGATTAAAGTTATTGATTTAATTTGTCCTTATATCAAAGGTGGAAAGATTGGTTTATTTGGTGGTGCCGGTGTTGGAAAAACAGTTTTAATTCAAGAATTGATTAATAATATTGCGACGCAACATGGTGGTTTATCTGTATTTGCAGGTGTTGGAGAACGTTCAAGAGAAGGTAATGATTTGTATTATGAAATGAAGGAAAGTGGCGTTTTAAATAAAACAACACTTGTCTTTGGACAAATGAATGAACCGCCAGGATCACGTTTAAGAGTAGGTTTAACTGGATTGACAATGGCAGAATATTTTAGAGATGAACAACATCAGGATGTCTTATTGTTTATTGATAATATTTTCCGTTTTACTCAGGCAGGTTCAGAAGTGTCAGCATTGTTAGGACGTGTTCCATCACAAGCAGGATATCAGCCTACTTTAGCTACAGAAATGGGACAATTACAGGAACGTATTACATCGACAAAGAAAGGGTCTATTACATCAGTTCAGGCTGTCTATGTTCCGGCAGATGATTTAACAGACCCTGCTCCAGCAACAACATTTGCTCACTTAGATGCAAAAGTTGTCTTAGATCGTTCTATTGCTGCGTTGGGTATTTATCCAGCCGTTGATCCATTGAATTCATCATCACGTGCATTGGATCCATTGATTGTCGGAAAAGAACATTATGAAGTTGCTCATGGTGTTCAACAGATTCTTCAAAGATTCCAGGATTTACAGGACATTATTGCCATTTTAGGTATGGATGAATTAAGTGAAGAAGATAAAGTCACAGTTGCTAGAGCAAGACGTGTTCGTAATTATTTATCACAACCATTTACTGTTGCTTCACAGTTTACGGGATTAGAAGGAAAATATGTTCGTGTACAAGATACAATTCAAGGATTTAAAGAAATTCTTGAAGGAAAATGGGATCATTTACCTGAACAGGCTTTCCATAATGTCGGATCTATTGAAGAAGCAGTTGAGAAAGCAAAAACTTTAACAGATGACAACATTTAAATTAAAGATTGTAACACCTAAAGGTGTTTATCAGGAAGTAGATGTTGAAATGCTAAATCTACGAACAACAACAGGGCAAATTGGTATACTTGCCCATCATATTCCTCTAGCCAGTAGCATAGATATATCAGAAATGAACTATGTTGATTCTCATCATGATAAACATTATTTTGCGATTGCAGGTGGTTTTGTTTATGTGGGTGAAGAAGATACAACCATTATCACAAGTGCTATTGAATCAAGTGATGAAATTGATTTATTACGTGCTCAAAATTCTAAAAAGAGAGCAGAGGATCGTTTAAAAACACCACAGGACATTGATGTTTTACGTGCTGAAATTGCATTGAAAAAAGCAATAACAAGAATAAATGTGAAAACAACACATCAAACATAGAGTTATCTCTATGTTTTTTTCAAAAACTGATTAAAAAATTTTACAACTTCCTTTGAAATTGTTATCATAATAAATGGAGGAATGCTTATGAAAATTTTACTAGTATGTTCAGCAGGAATGTCAACAAGTTTGTTAGTTGAAAGAATGTTAGCTGCTGCTAAAGAAAGACAATTAGATGTTGATATTGAAGCCAGACCAATTGCAGATACAGTTCAATATGGTCAAGATGCTGATGCAATCATGTTAGGACCTCAAGTTCGTTTTCAGGAAGAACATATTCGTTCATTATTTGATGAAAATAAACCTATTGCCGTTATTGATATGAAAGATTATGGGATGATGAATGGGAAAAAGGTTCTTGATGAAGCGATTCAACTTATAGAATCAAAGAAATAAATCATATTGATGAGAGTCAATATGATTTTTTTATGGAAAACATTTGATTATACGACAAAAAATGATAAAATAACAACGATTGCAAAGGAAGTGAAAAAGTGGTTAGAAAAAAGAAAAGAATTAGAAAAGATAGAGTGATTATTGTTTGTGTATTAGCATTAGTTATATGTTTTGGTATTTATAAAGGAACATCTTGGATGATTCATACAATTTCTTCTTTATTAGAACCTGAAGTTCAACAAGAAGTTGTCCAAGAAAAAGAGGAAGAAAAGGTTAAAGAATATATAGCAACAGTTGTATTAGATCCTGGACATGGAGATTGGGATCCAGGCGCTAATGTCAATGATGTCTTAGAAAAGGATATAACATTAACAACTGCAAAAGCGATTGGTCAAGCCTTAGAAGAAGCCAATATTAAGGCTGTCTATACAAGAGAAAGTGATGTCTCTTTATCTAATAATAAAATAGAAGATTTAAAGAAAAGAGCAGCGACAAGTGCTGAAAATAATGCACACTATTTTGTATCTGTTCATGTGAATTCATTTGATGAATCTGATGAAGTTTCTGGATTTGAAATTTATAAAAAAAATAATGAGAGCGAATCATTAGCTCAAAATATTGGAAAACATATGGAAACATTAAATTATTCAAAAAAAAGAGGTATTATAGATGGAGGGAAATCTCTACAAGTTTTAAGAGATAATACAGTACCGTCTGTTTTGATTGAAATGGGATATCTCAATAATAAAAATGACTATAGTTATTTGAGTGATAATGAAAAATTACAAAAAATGGGAGAAGCTATAGCAAATGGAATTATTGATGAAGTTCAAACTCATCTTTTAAAAGATTCAGCACAAAATAATACAAATAAGTAGAAATATCCACAAGAAATTCATAACAATTTGATATCATGAAAAACGTGGAAAGGTGTTATATATGAGTCTAAAATTAAAAAAGGATATAAAGAAAAAAGCTATATTATTGGTTGGAATATTATGTATTGTTACAGTTGTGTTTTTTATCTTTAAAATGTTCAATAAACCTTTGATTGCATTTAAGAAAAATCCTGTTGAAGTAGAAATAAATGAAAGTATTGATCCAACTTCTTATATAGAAGAGATACATGGAAAATATAAAAGCAGCGATGTAAAAATTGATGCAAGTCAAGTGGATACAAAAAAATTAGGTGAATATACTATCCAGTATGCATTAAATGATAAAAAATATGATTTAACTGTTAAAGTTGTAGATACACATGCACCTACTTTTAAAGTTAAAAATTTAGATATAGATGTTGGTATGAAAGTAGATGTTAAAGATGTTGTTTCAGACATTAAAGATGCAACAAAAACAAAAGCATATTTTAAAAAAGATTATAACTTTACAAAAGAAGGTAAACAAAATGTCACTGTTGTTGTGGAAGATGAAGGTGGCAATAAAACAGAGAAAGAGATAGAAGTCAATATTGTCAAGGATACTGAAAAACCAGAATTAACAGGATTACATGATTTAACTGTAAAAGTTAATGGAGATGTTGATTATCTTTCAGGTTTAACTGCTAAAGATAATCGAGATCCTAGTCCAAAAATTACTGTAGATTCAAGTGATGTCAATTTGAAGAAAGCTGGAACATATACAGTTAAATATACTGTTAAAGATAGAAGTGGAAATGAAAATGTTTTTGCAAGACAAATTGAAGTACTTGAAAAGGTTGTATCAAAGGCTGTTCCATCAAGTGAAGAGAAAATTGTATATTTAACATTTGATGATGGACCATCTGAAAATACCAAGAAAATTATTGATATATTGGATAAATATGATGCGAAAGCAACATTCTTTGTGACTGGTAACAATAAAAAATGTAATAAGTATATTAAAGAAGCTTATGAAAAAGGACATACGATAGGATTACATACCTATAGTCATGATTATAAGGAAGTTTATTCATCAATGGATGCTTATTTTGATGATTTAAATAAAATTGGACAAATGGTTAAAGAACAAATTGGTTTTGTACCTAAATATATTCGTTTCCCTGGGGGAAGTTCTAATACCAAATCAGCAAAATATAGTAAAGGTTTGATGACAACTTTAGTATCAGAAGTTCAAAATAGAGGATATCAATATTATGACTGGAATGCAGATTCAACAGATGCTGCTGGAAATAACAGACCTGTTTCTGTCATTGTGAAAAATGCAACCCAAAGTAAAGCGAAAAATATTAATTTATTAATGCATGATACAGCTGCGAAATCAACAACTGTAGAAGCTTTACCAAAAATTATAGAACATTATCAAAAATTAGGTTATACATTTAAAGGAATAGATGATACATCATTTACTCCACATCATGGGGTTAATAATTAAAGTCAGACATGATATTGTTTGACTTTTTTTACGATAAGATATTCTGTATTTTCTTGTTGGAATATGTTATTCTATGAAAAAGTAGGTGAAGATATGAAGAATTTTATGAATGAATTTAAGAAGTTTGCTTTACGTGGAAATATGCTTGATATGGCTATTGGGGTTATTATAGGGGGAGCTTTTACTGGCATTGTGACCTCTTTAACTGACAATTTTATTAACCCTATTTTGAATTTTGTCACTGGTGGAAAAATATATACTTTACAGGATATTGCAGGTTTTGCATCAGCATTTCTTTCATCATTAGTAAATTTCTTTATTATGGCTTTTGTTTTATTTTGTATTATGAAGGCTGTGAATAAACTCATGAGCATTGGTAAAAAAGAGGATGAAGTTATTCCTGATAAGAAAATTTGTCCGTTTTGTAAATCAGAAATTCATATTGAGGCATCACGTTGTCCTCATTGTACATCACAATTAGAAGACTAAAAAAAGCTGTCGGAATAAGCATTTCACTTATCCCTGACAGCTTTTATTCTCCACCAAAGATTTCAAGAATATCAATTAAAGTAGAACTTTTCTTCTTTTTGTGTGATTTTTCATAATCTTTAGATGAATGCTGTTTTTGTTCTCCTGAAGCTCGTTCAATAATTTTATCAAGTTCACCACGATCCAACCAAATTCCACGACATTCAGGACAATAATCAATTTCAATACCATGTTTTTCTGACATCAGTAATGTCACATCTTTGCATACAGGACACTTCATTATATTTCCCCCTTTATGTTGTATTTATATATATGATATATATTATATTTTAAATCAATATTAACAATATGTGAAATCATTTGAGAAACATTCTGATCAGTTTATCTTTCATTGAATTATAAGGATAATAACGCATTGGTAAATCTATCCAAGTTGCCTTTTTGACAATACTTCTGGTATGAGAGAAAGTTTCAAAACTCTTTTTACCATGGTATGATCCCATACCACTATTTCCAACACCACCAAAACCTAATTCACTTGTCGCAAGATGAATAATTGTATCATTAATACATCCACCACCAAAGCTACAATGTTTTAATAATTTCTTTTGAATCGCCTTATCTTGAGAGAAGATATAGAAAGCCAGTGGCTTTTCTCTTTGATTAATAAAGGCTATAGCTTCATCAATGTTTTGATAAGTTAAGATAGGAAGAATAGGACCAAAGATTTCTTCTTGCATTAATGGATTGTTTCCATCAACATGATCAACAACCGTTGGTTCAATCTGTAAAGTTTCTAGATTTCTATGACCACCAATCACAATATCCTGATTTTCTAATAAATGTGATAATCTATCAAAGTGTTTTTGATTAATAATTTTAACAAGTTGAGGATTTTGTAAAGGTTGATCACCAAAGAATTCATGAATAGCATCTTTCATATATTGAATGAACTGATCTTTATATTTGTCTTTGATTAATAAATAATCAGGAGCCACACATGTCTGACCAGCATTTAAAAACTTACCAAAAGCAATACGTTTAGCAGCCAGTTTTAAGCTCTTATCATCATCAACGATACAAGGACTTTTCCCACCTAATTCTAAAGTTACAGGTGTTAAATAACGACTCGCTTTTTCCATAACCAGTTTGCCAACATTCACACTACCTGTAAAGAAAATATAATCAAAACGTTGTTCCAAAAGTTCTGTATTCTCAGCTCTTCCACCTTCAACAACTGCCACATATCTTTCATCGCAGCTTTCACTCACCATTTGTTTAATCACATGTGAAACATTTGGAGCATAAGCACTTGGTTTAATAATGACAGTATTTCCAGCTGCAATAGCGCCAACTGCTGGTTCAATTGATAACATGAAAGGATAATTCCAAGGACTCATAATCAATGTCACACCATAAGGTTCATAAGATTCAAAGCTTGTTCCATAGAATTGAGAGATTGGCGTCCAGACATATTTATTGCGACTCCATTTTTTAATATGTTTTAACTGATAGTTTAATTCACTTAAAACCAAACCAATTTCACACATATAAGATTCGACAGCATCTTTATTCAAATCTTTTTTCAAGGCTTCAATAATACGATTTTGATGTTCTAAAATCCAAGTTCTCAAAGCTTTTAAAGTCTGTATTCTATGATTAATATCTTTAGTATATTGTGTCTGATAAAATTCACGTTGAGTTTTCACTAATTCTTTAATATCCATAATGACCCTCCAATATATTGATAATATCTTGTTTATTTGCATATTTGTTATTGACTATTAAAGCTCCATCATTTAAAGCCTTCTCAGCCACTTCATTGATATTTTCAGGCAAACTTTCAACACTTTCCAGTGATACAGGAAGATTTGTCTTTTCATGTAAAGTTTGTAATAAACTTGCAATATAATCAATCGCCTTTTGTCCTAACTGCTCCTTTGGTGTTTGACTATAAAGTTCTTTTTGTCCAAGATATAATAACAAATCCCCATATAAGTCTTTATTGATTTCAAGATTATAACGCATACAAGGGACAAGCAGCATACTCATGGCATCTCCATGAGCTACATGGCAGACAGCTCCTAAAGCATGTCCAATCGCATGAACAATACCAACCATTGAATTTGAAAAAGCACATCCTGCTTCATAAGAAGCTAAAGCTAAATTCAGTCGAATGTTTTCATCTTTAGGGTTTTCAACAACTTTTAAAATATTTTGTGATATGGTTTGGATAGCTAAAATTGCATAGGCATCACTGATAGGATTTTTTTGTGAACATGTGTAAGCTTCAATCGCATGTGTTAAAGCATCAATACCAGTAGAAGCTGTTGTTTTTAATGGAAGATTTTGTGTTAAAACAGGATCAAGAAAAGCCACATGACTTTGAATGTGCTGTGAGATGATTTCCAGTTTGACTTGCTTTTCAGGATGACTGACTACGGCGACACATGTCGCTTCACTACCAGTCCCACTTGTTGTTGGAATAGCAAAGAATGGCACATCTTGACCAAGTTTTAAATCTTCAAAACCTAAAATATCTTCAATGGATTCACATTCCTGTGATAACATCAAATAAACACCTTTAGCAGTATCTAGAACACTTCCACCACCTAAAGCAATCAATCCATCACAATTTTCTTTAATATAATAATCTTGAATATCTTCAATTGTATGAATAGAAGAATCAACAGGAATATCTGTATATAGACTATAATCTAATGATAAATGTTTGGTAAGAATATCAACATATTTGAGTTGATATAAAACATGGTCTGTTAAAATTAGAGGATGTTTCATATGATATTGTTGACATTCGTATTCAAGTTGGCTTAAAGCATTTTGCCCAGCACATACCTTTGTTTTATTGACAAATTCAAAATACATAATGATCCCTCCTAAGCAAATAAAGCTTTTATATAAATCAATAAAGTCGGTTTATATTTCTTTTCCTGATGATTTAAAATACGTTTTGTCATAAAACGAGGGAAAAGATAAGTTTCCACCAAATCAACACATCTGACAAATCTCATACTTTCAAAAACATCTCCTCTTAAAGAAAAACGATGTTCTAAATAAGCACTTTTGACACTCATCATACCTGTAAAAACAAGCAAAGCTGTCTGAATGCTTTTAAAGGTAATACAAATATCAGGTTTTACATTTTTGACTTTCTGTAATCCTTTTTGATATGTGTATTTGATTGTGATGGAAGGTCCATGCATGACTTGTAATGTTAAAAATTTATCTTGTTTCCATCCATCTAATTCTTCTTTCATACGTGGATCATCATGATAAAGAACTTTCATACCACGATATAAAAACTGCATCACAACCCAAATAATCAGCTTTTTCATATGCACTCACTCCTTATCAATATTATAACATTTAAAAAAGTGATAGTAAAAAGATAAAACTTGACCATTATTTTTTATACATTATCCTTTTCCCTTCATCGTGTTTATGGTTTCAATAATGATAAGAACAATATAAATAATCAAAGTTATGATATATATAATAGAATAAGAAGAAATAAAAGAGATGACACTATCTCTTTGCGTGTTGATAATCAGTAGATAAATCAATAATAAAGCAGTGAAAAGAGAATTGGCTTTTTTAAGATAACTTTAATTACGATACTTTATGTTTAAAATCTTTATTATGATACAAGAAACAACAATGAACTCTAAAATAATACCTAAAATCATTTTTTTACCTTCCTTTCATGTGTTCAATATTTGTATTTATAAGATTGTTCAAATAATCAAAATATTATAATTGTTATAAGTTATTTTATAGACTCTTCAATTCATCTAAAGTTAATCCTCTTACTAAAATAAAATTGCTATCTTCAGCAAGGATATAAGGCTGTAATTTTTTAAGACATGTTCCATAATCCATTTGACCTATCATCGAATCATTTGTCGTGCTGATAAGAGCGATTCTCCATTGTGATATACGCTGACCTTCAACCTCAAAATGTATTTGAGGCTGTTTTAAGAACATTGTTTTCACACCTTCAGTTAAACTCATCGCACCAAATACACTCCCATCAGATTGCTTATAAAAATGAGGTTTAGCTTTATAAGCATCATCCCAATTGACAGTTTTTTTCTTTTTGTTAAATAAACCCATAAAATCAGTCCTTTCTATTCTTATTAATTTCATTATATCATTAGAACTGTAATGAAATCATTTATTTCGTTTATTTAAATAGAAAAGATAGATCTCTATTTTGTGGTTTATAAAAATAGTTATGAAACTTTATTGACTTTAAAAAAAATATTTGATAATGTTTAAGAGTATAAAAAAGGCAAAGAACAGCAGAGATTAAAAGGGCGTTGTAGAGAACTGATGGTTGGTGCAAATCAGGACATAACTTTTATGAAGATGGGCTGGGAGCTGTTATCTTGAATAGTGAGAGATAAACGTTAACTGCGTTAAAGTTTTGAGGGTATATCGACAGATATAAAAAAAGGTGGTACCGCGTATAATACGTCCTTTTATAAGGACGTTTTTTATTTTGAAGGAGGAGATATGATGAAAGATCCAAAAGATTATTATTTAACGACGGCGATTACTTATACTTCAGGAAAACCTCATATTGGAAATACATATGAAATTATTTTAGCTGATGCTATCGCAAGAAGTAAAAGACAGGAAGGATACAATGTTTATTTTCAGACTGGAACTGATGAACATGGGCAAAAGATTGAGTTAAAAGCTCAAGAAGCTGGTATTCCGCCTAAACAATTTGTTGATGAAAAAGCAGCTGTTGTCAAAGAAATTTGGGATATGATGGATACAACATATGATCGTTTCATGAGAACAACAGATGAATACCATGTGAAACAAGTGCAAAAAATCTTTAAGAAATTATATGATCAAGGAGATATTTATCTAGGACATTATGAAGGTAAATATTGTACAGCATGTGAATCATTCTTTACTGAATCTCAATTGGTTGATGGAAAATGTCCTGATTGTGGTGGAGAAGTTCATGATGCGAAAGAAGAAGCTTATTTCTTTAAATTATCTAAATATGCTGATCGTTTAATTCAACATATTGAAGAGCACCCTGAATTTATTCAACCTGTTTCAAGAAAAAATGAAATGATGAATAACTTCTTAAAACCAGGTTTACAGGATTTATGTGTTTCACGTACTTCATTCAAATGGTCTATCCCTGTAGACTTTGATCCTAAACATGTTGTGTATGTATGGATTGATGCTTTAACAAACTATATTACAGGACTTGGCTATGATGTTGATGGAAATCATGGTGAATTATATAAGAAATATTGGCCAGCAGATTTACATTTAATTGGTAAAGATATCGTGAGATTCCATACGATTTATTGGCCTATTATGTTGATGGCTTTAGATATTCCTTTACCAAAACAAGTTTTTGGACATCCTTGGTTATTACAAGGTGAAAGTAAAATGTCTAAATCTAAAGGAAATGTAATCTATGCAGATGATTTGGTTAAAATCTTTGGTGTCGATGCTGTCAGATACTATGTTTTACATGAAATTCCTTATGACAATGATGGAAGTATCACATGGGATTTATTAGTTGAACGTATTAATTCTGATTTAGCTAATATTTTAGGTAACTTAGTCAATAGAACAATTGCCATGACAAATAAATATTTTGATGGTATTGTGACAAATCCAGGTGTGAGTGAACCTGTTGATGATGAATTAAAAGAAATTGCTTTAGCTATGCCAAAGAAAGTTCAGGCTTACATGGATGAATTTAAAGCATCTAAAGCCTTAGATGAAATCTTTGTATTACTAAGAAGAACAAATAAATATATTGATGATACAATGCCTTGGGCACTTGCAAAAGATGAAAGCAAGAAAGATCGTCTCGCAACAGTTCTTTATAACTTAATTGAAGCCATCCGTTTTGCTGCTATTGCATTAGAACCATATATGCCTTCTACATCTACAAAGATTTTAGATCAAATCAATACAGATCAAAGAAACTTCTTAGACTTAAATACTTTTGGTTTATATCAAGAAGGAACAAAAGTCACTGAAAAACCTCAACAGTTATTTGCAAGATTAGATCCTAAAGAAGTAGAAAAGAAAGTAGCAGCTTTATATCCTCAAAAAGAAGAAAAACAAGAGGATGACAATCAAATTACAATTGATGATTTTGCGAAGATTGAACTAGTTGTAGGTACAGTTGAAAAATGTGAAAAACATCCTGATGCTGATAAGCTGTTAGTTTCTCAAATCAATATTGGTAAAGAAACAAGACAGATTGTCAGTGGTATTGCAGATTTCTATACACCAGAAGATATGATTGGTAAGAAAGTTATTGTTGTATCTAACTTGAAACCTGCAAAATTAAGAGGTGTTGAATCTCAAGGTATGATTCTTGCAGGATCTAAGAAAAAAATGTTAGAACTTGTGTCTGTAGAAAACTTACCAAATGGTACAAAAATAAGATAAAAACACAAGACCATAGAAATGGAATCATTTCTATGGTCTATTTTTTAAATAAGAAACGATATGATTTTATGTTTCTCACTAATTTATATAATGAAATAAAGTAGATAAAGAATAAAGCTGTAATAATAAATGCATTAACAAGAATATATTGAAAATTTGTATTTATAGGTAATAAATATTGACTTAAAAAATGAGAATTCACAACAAAGATTGTTAAAGAAACAATAGTAAATAAATTAGTAATAAAGCTATATTTTAAATATTTCTTAGTATATATTTTTTTGGTCATATCTATAAAATAATCAAAAATAATGATCATAATAAATGGTTGAAAGAAATAAGTCATCATATGAATCATTTGATATGATTCATGTTGTATTTTAATAATAATATCACTAGAAAAGAAAAAACCATAACAGATAAAGAAAGCAATAAATATAATCATAAAGATGGTTTCAATAGTATGATTTGGATAATGGGATGGATGGGGTAAATGATCCAGATCTTGTATATTCCAACGGAGATTTAAATCTTGAGGAATAGGCTCTTTTTTATCCAATATGATTAAAGCTAAGATTGCTATGGCAATGATACCAATCATTATAATGATTGGATAAGAAAGAAAAGCTTCAAAGATAGATGAAGTATTCATTGTTGTCACAACATTGTTTGTTGATTGAAATGATAAACAACCAAATTGTTCAAGATAATAAAGGGTTGATAAAAAAAGATAAATACCTGAAATTAAAAAAACAAGTTTTTCAATGAAATTAACTATTTTAGGATTAAAATGATGATAAATTGTAGGACGATAACCATATGAGTAAGCAACACTTAGTGGATGTCCATAACTCATTAATAAGTCTTCCATATCTTCATATTGATGTACCGATTGACTGATTTGAGTTTTTAAATCATGATAAACATATTGGCGTTTTCTTCCAAAAAAATAAGAACACACAGCACCTAGATATCTTTCTAATAAATCATTCATTGACTTCACCTCATTTATGCATCCATTATAACACGATTTTATGAACTCTTTTTGATAAATGTATGATTTTATAATTTAAGTTATGTTAAAAAGATTATATAATAGAAATATCGAATAAAGATGGGAGGCTTTTTTATGTATGTCAATGAACAAGCAGTAAAAGAAATATTAGAGAAAGTGAAACCAGCTAAACTTGTTGCAGCAACGAAATATATAGATGAAAAAGAAATAGAAAAACTGGAAGCATGTGGTTGTTTATATTTTGGAGAAAATAGAGTTCAGGCTTTTTTGGAAAAATATGAACAATATCATGGTCAAGGACATTGGCATTTTATTGGAACATTACAAAAGAATAAAGTGAAATATATTATTGATAAGGTTGATTTGATTCATTCTGTGAATAGTTATCATTTGATTGATGAATTAGAAAAACAGGCAAAAAAACATGATTTAAAAGTTCATATATTATTACAAGTAAATATTGCTAGAGAGGAAAGCAAACATGGGTTTGATATAGAAGAAATGGATGAAGTGATGAATTATTTGATGAAATGTCCATCTTTGATTGTTGATGGACTGATGATGATGGCACCAAATATTGAACCAGAAGATACACGTATTTATTTTAGACAGACAAGAGAATTATTAGAAAGATTAAAAGAAACATATCCACAATATCCATTACATGAATTATCAATGGGTATGTCACAAGACTATCAGATTGCTTTAGAAGAAGGGGCAACAATAGTCAGAATTGGCAGAGCTTTATTTCATGAGTAACAGTCTTTATAATTTATATCATGAATTTATTCCTGATTATGTACAGGATATAATGAAAACATCTCTTTTTCAAAGATTGAAAGATGTGGGTATGAATTGTGGTATGGAGTATACTCAGTTTGAACCATTTAAAGATTGTCGAGGTGTATCAAGATATAATCATAGTATAGGAGTCGCTTTGATTGTTTATCATTTTACACACGATAAACATCAAACGATTGCTGCATTACTTCATGATATAGCCACACCTGTATTTGCTCATGTGATTGATTTTATGTATCATGATTATATACATCAAGAAACAACAGAAAATTTAACAGAGGAAATGATTCAAAAGAGTTTAGAACTTCAATCTATTTTTGAATATTATCATATTGATAGTGATAAAGTCATGAATTATCATGATTATCCCATTGCTGATAATGATACACCCCAATTATCAGCTGATCGTTTAGAATATACATTATCAAATGCAGTCTATTATAAAATAATGACTAAAGAAGAAATAGGCAATATTTATAAACATGTTCAAGTCAATGATTCCAAAGACGAATTGATTTTTGATGATTTCAAGATAGCTAGACTATTTACTCAAGTGATGTTGAAATGCAGTTTATGTTATACAAGTGATGAAAATCGTTATTGTATGGAATATCTTGCAAGATTAATGCGTTTAGCTATAAATCATCATGTTTGTTCATATGATGATTTATATACAACCGAAACACAAGTTATCCAAAAATTAATAAGTCATTCCTTAACAAAAGAACTTTATGAAAATTATACACACTTTCATAAAGTTCTGAGATCTTCATTTCCTCAAACTGGATATTTAAAGGTGAACGCTAAAAAAAGATATATTAATCCTACAGTCAATCATCAACGTATTTTAGATATTGATTCAAAGCTCAATGCACTCGTTCAGGAATATTTAAGTGATAATTTTGAACGTTATATAAAAGCTATATAAAATTATTTCATTAGAATATTTTCAAAAAAGTGCGAGAAAAAAGTGCGAGAAAAAAAGTGCGAGAAAAAAAGTTCAGGAAAAACATTCAAACAATATGAACAAATTCTTTCTTATATGGAATATGGACAATGGTATAAGGTAAAAGATTTTATAGATATTTTGGGTGTTAAGGAAAGACGTGTTCAAACATTATTAAAAGAACTAGTAGAAAATGAAAAACTTATTGATAATGGTGTAACCAAAGGAAAACGTTATAAGAAAGCTAATAAATAATGAAAAGGCATAAAAGATACTTGATTTGTATCTCTTATGCCTTGTTTTCATGAGAAAGATAATAGATAAGACTTGCAAAGATGCGAGGTCCTAATGCTAGAACTTTTTCATCAAAATCAAAAGCATCATTATGTGGTGATGAAACAATAGGTGTTAAAAGTTTCATATAAGTTGCTTTGCCACCATGAGCTTGAACACGTTCCATGAAATATGAAAAATCATCACTACCCCCAAGTGGACTTAAATTATAAGGTGGTAATTTTAGATCAGGAAGATACTGTTGACACATAGAGCGAATGGTATTCATGAAGTCATCGTCACAGTTGAGAGCATAGGCTTTACCCATTTCTTTGATTTCTACAACAGTATCATGCATACGTGCAGAACCTTCAATAATATCTCTGGCATAGATTTCCATATAGCGATTGAGTTCACTTGTCACCCCACGAACTTCAATTTCAAGTTTAGCTGTTTCAGGTACAACGTTTCTTCCCGTTCCTGCATGAACAGTTCCAACGTTCACACGTGTCTGACCATCACTGTTTCGAGGAATAGAGTGTAAATTTAAAATACAGTTGGCAGCTGATAATAAAGCATTTTTTCCAAACTGTGGCGATTCAGCAGCATGAGTCGAAACACCATGATAAGTAATATCAAGTTTTGTGGTCGCAAAAGATTCATCCATTCCAAAATACAAATCATAAGGTTCATTTTCTTGAGGCATAATATGAGCTGCACAAATATAATCAACATCATCCAAGAATCCACTTTCAGCAATACTTCTTGCTCCCATGACACCTTCTTCAGCAGGCTGAAATATAAGTTTGATTGTTCCATGCAAATGTTCTTTGATTTGCATAAGTATTCTCGCTGTGGTTAAACCAATTGCAGTATGACCATCATGACCACAGGCATGCATTGTTCCACGATGTACAGATGCAAAACCATTCGTAAAAGGAAAATGACTTGATGATGATTCTTCAATGAGGCCTAAAGCATCAATATCAAATCTTAAAGCAAGTGTTGGACCTTCGCCACATTTTAAAACACCTGCCACGGCAGTCATTCCCATTTTAACTTTTTCCAAATAGTAAGGATTTGCTCCCTGCTTTTGAGCACGGTGGTAATTTAAATGTAAAATTGTTTCTGCTGGCACACCCATACGTGCTTCTTTTTTCATAATATCTTCACCAACAAGCACTTCGTATCCTAATTCCTCTAATGTAGAAGCAATATAACAGGCTGTTCGCATTTCTAACCAGCCTTTTTCAGCATACTTATGTAAATCACGACGACAATTTACAGTATCAGGATAATATAACTTTGCAAGTTCTTTTATTTTTTCATACATATGTATATCCCCCTCTTTTCTTTATTGTATCAACATCAAATTTGAACATCAAACAATATCGCTTATTTTTCACAAATAGACAAATAAACAAAAAAATTGACAAAAGTGATAAAGTTGTATAAAATGCTCATAGTGTGAGGTAATAAAAATGGATTATCAAAAATATGCAAAAGAATTAATTTGTTATATGGTGGAAAATGAACAGAATTTTAAATTCTGTAATCATGATGTTAGTGAAATCGCTAGAGGAGAAGGTGCTGTCCTCATTTACTTGATGGATGACCATGATGGAGTGAATGCATCTGAAATTAGCCAACGTTTTGATATTAATACCTCTAGGGTAGCCGCTGTATTAAATGCTTTATCTAAAAAAGGATATATAGAGCGTGTCGTTGATTTACAGGACAAACGTAAGATTAAAGTATTTATTACAGACAAAGGAAGAATTTTTGCTCAACAAAGAAGAGCAGAAATAGAGGATTATTTTAAAAAGATGCTGGAGATGTTAGGTGAAGAAGATACAAAGGAATATCTACGTTTGTATCGTAAAGTGAATCAGATTATTAAGGCCTTAAAATAAAGCATAAAGATTGAAAAAGATGTCGAAATTCGTTAAGATTGAAAATTATAAAATAAGTTGTAATGTTTAAAGGAGAAGTGTTATGAGTCAATATTATTTAGGAATTGATGTGGGATCTACAACAGTTAAAGCTTATTTAACAGATGAAAAGGATGTCTGTTTATTTTCACGTTATGTCAGACATAATTCAGATGTAAGAAATACAATACTTACATTATTAGAAGAAATTCATCAAGAATATCCAGGAATCAATATTTATCCAGTTATTACAGGATCAGGAGGATTGTCAATTTCTCAATCATTGAATGTCAAATTTGTACAGGAAGTGATTGCATGTACCAAAACAATAGAAACTTATATTCCACAAACAGATGTTGCCATTGAATTAGGTGGAGAAGATGCGAAAATTACATACTTTGAAGGTTCGTTAGAACAACGTATGAATGGAACTTGTGCCGGTGGAACAGGTGCATTTATTGATCAGATGGCCACTTTATTACAGACTGATGCTTCAGGATTGAATGAATTAGCCAAAAATCATCAGCGTATTTATCCAATTGCTTCTCGTTGTGGGGTTTTTGCGAAAACCGATGTTCAGCCTTTAATCAATGAAGGCGCAAGAAAAGAAGATATAGCGGCTTCTATTTTCCAGGCGGTTGTGAATCAGACTATCAGTGGGTTAGCCTGTGGAAAACCTATTAAAGGAAAAGTGGCTTTTTTAGGAGGACCTCTATACTTCTTAAGTGAACTAAGACAACGTTTTATTGAAACATTAGAGCTTCAAGATGAGGATATTATTTTCCCAGATAATTCCCAATTGTTTGTAGCTATGGGAGCTGCATTAAATGCAAAAGATGTTGAAGAATCACTTTCATTAGAAAAATTGATTCGTGATTTAAAAACATTAAAAGATAATGGAACAGAAGCAGCTCATACATTAGAACCTTTATTTCATAATGAAGATGAGTTAAGAGGATTTAGAGATCGTCATCTTCAAGCCATGACAAAGAAAAGAAATCTAAAAAAATATCAAGGCAATATTTATGTTGGTATTGATGTTGGTTCAACAACATCTAAAGTTGTATTAATTGATGATGAAGGATCAATATTATATTCTTTCTACAATTCTAACGAAGGAAATCCTTTAGATTTAATTATTAGAATTATGAAGGAAATCTATGATTTAATTCCTGAAGGATGTCATATTCAAAAAACTGGTGTCACTGGATATGGTGAAGCTTTAATTAAAGCAGCATTAAAAGTAGATTATGGTGAAGTAGAAACAATTGCTCATTACACAGCAGCTAAACATTTTGAACCTGATGTTGACTTTATTTTAGATATTGGTGGACAGGATATGAAGGCAATCACCATTAAGGATGATGTCATTCAAGATATTACATTGAATGAAGCATGTTCATCTGGATGTGGGTCTTTCCTTGAAACATTTGCTCATTCTTTAGGATATGAAATTGATGAATTTGCCGAGATGGCATTGATGTCAAAACATCCACTTGATTTAGGAAGTCGTTGTACAGTTTTCATGAATTCAAAAGTGAAACAGTCTCAAAAAGAAGGTGCATCTTTAGCAGATATTTCAGCAGGATTATCATATTCCGTTATCAAGAATGCCTTATATAAAGTTATTAAGTTAAGAAGTAAAGACCAAATCGGTAAAAATGTTGTTGTACAAGGTGGAACATTCTATAATGAAGCCGTTTTACGTGCTTTTGAAAAAGAAGCAGGTATTGAAGTCATTAGACCTGATATTGCAGGATTGATGGGTGCTTATGGAATGGCAACAATTGCGAAAGAAAAAGATGATGGCAAAGGGACAACTTTATTAACACGTGAAGAATTAGAACATTTAACATATCAAAATAGTATGAAAAATTGTGGTAAATGTACAAATAACTGTATGTTGACAATTACTTCATTTAATGATGGAAGAGAGTTTATTAGTGGAAATAGATGTGAAAGAGGAGCTAATTTACCATTAAAATCTAAATCATTACCAAACTTATTTGATTATAAATATCGTCGTGTCTTTAATTATCATTCTTTACCAATAGAAGATGCTCCTAGAGGTATTGTTGGTATCCCTAGAGCTTTAAATATGTATGAAAATTATCCTTTCTGGCATACATTCTTTACAGAATTGAAATTTAGAGTTGTTTTATCATCTCGTTCATCTAAAGCCATCTATGAAAAAGGAATTGAATCTATTCCAAGTGAAAGTGCTTGTTATCCTGCTAAAATTACACATGGGCATATTGAAAATCTGATTGCTAGAGGAGTGCCTTTTATCTTCTATCCATCAGTCGCTTATGAAAGAATGGAAAATGAAGATGCTGGAAATCATTATAACTGTCCTGTTGTTGCTTCTTATCCAGAAGTCATTAGAAATAATGTGGATAATCTCCAACAAAAAAATATAAAATTCAAAAATCCATTTATATCATTAAATAATAAAAAGACATTGTTCCATGTCTTAAAAGAAGAATTAAGTGAGTTTAATATCACTGATCAGGAATTACATCAGGCTATAGATAAAGCTTATGAAGAATTAGATCATTGTCAGCAGGATATTCGTCAGGAAGGAAAACGTGCCATGGAATATATGCGTGAAAACCATATGCAAGGTATTGTTTTGGCAGGTCGTCCTTATCATGTGGATCCTGAAATTAATCATGGAATTCCAGATTTAATTACGAGTGAAGGATTTGTTGTCTTAAGTGAGGATAGTGTTTGTTATTTAGATGAAGAACATTTAAAATTACGTGTTGTTGATCAATGGACATATCATTCACGTTTATATAAAGCGGCTTCTTTCGTTTCTTCACAAAAGGATTTACAATTAATTCAGTTAACGTCATTTGGTTGTGGGTTAGATGCTGTAACAGCTGATCAGGTTTCTGAAATCTTAAAAGCAAGAAATAAAATCTATACTTTAATTAAGATAGATGAAGGAAGTAATTTAGGAGCTATTCGTATTCGTATTCGTTCATTAAAAGCAACGATTGAAAAGAAAGAAGATATTATTGATTTATCTAAGAAGTATGAACAGGTAAAAGTACCTTTTACAAAACAGATGAAAGAAGATCGTTATACAATTCTTTGTCCACAAATGTCACCAATTCATTTCCAGTTTGTTGAAACCGCAATGAATTCGGAAGGCTATAACTTTGAAGTGTTGCCTTCAGTTGATAAAGATGCAGTAGAACAGGGATTAAAATATGTCAACAATGATGCATGTTATCCAAGTATTTTAGTTGTAGGACAAATGATGAATGCTTTAAATAGTGGAAAATATGATTTGAATAAAGTGGCATTGATTATCTCTCAAACAGGTGGAGGATGTCGTGCAACAAACTATATTGCGTTCATTAGAAAGGCATTAAAAGATGCCGGAATGGAACAAATTCCAGTTATCTCTGCAAACTTATCTGGATTAGAAAGTAATCCTGGATTTAAGATTACATATAAGATTGCCAAAAAAGTAATCATTGGTGCTATGTATGGGGACTTATTTATGCGCGTTCTTTATCGTGTACGTCCTTATGAAAAAGTCAAAGGTTCAGCCAATAAACTTTATGAATCATGGGTTGCAAAATGTCAGGAAAATGTGAAAAATGGCAGCATGAAAGAATTTAAAAAGAATGTTTATCAAATTGTCAAAGACTTTGATGAATTGCCATTATTAGATATTAAAAAACCAAGAGTTGGATTGGTTGGAGAAATCTTAGTTAAATTCCATCCTACTGCCAATAATGAAATTGTGAAAATCATTGAATCAGAAGGTGGAGAAGCCGTTATGCCTGATTTAATTGATTTCTTCCAGTATTGTTTCTATAACACTTGGTATGAACATGAACATTTTGATGCGTCACAATCTTCAGTATGGTTATGTAATTTTGCCATTTGGTTTGTTGATTTCTTAAGAAAAGATATGATTAAGGCATTAAGAGATTCAAAACGTTTTGATCCACCAACACCTATTGATCAAATTGCGAAAAAAGCAAGTGAAGTTGTCTCTATTGGAAATCAGACAGGTGAAGGATGGTTCTTAACTGGAGAAATGATTGAATTAATTGAAGAAGGTGCACCAAATATTGTGTGTATGCAGCCATTTGCCTGCTTACCAAATCATGTAACAGGTAAAGGGGTTATTAAAGCCTTACGTAAAAAATATCCACAAAGTAACATTGTGGCTGTGGATTATGATCCAGGTGCGAGTGAAGTTAACCAATTAAATAGAATTAAGTTGATGCTTTCAACTGCATTTAAGAATATGAAGTCATAATTCATATTCTTTTTTTCGTCAAAATTCAAATGATATCTATGTTATTATTTAGGATATAAATAAAAAAACTCTATATTTTAAGGATATAAAGATATAGATAATTAAAGAATTCACATAAGAGTCACATCTAAGATATAAAATGTATTTAAGTGAGGTGTTTTGCTTATGATAGAATTTCAAAATGTTTACAAGTCATTTAAAGATAAACATGTATTGGAAGATATCAATTTTACAGTGAATGATGGTGAATTTGTTTGTTTGATTGGACCCAGTGGGTGTGGAAAAACGACTGCTTTAAAGATGATTAATCGGTTGATTAAACCAAGCCAGGGGACAATTTATCTAAATGGAAAGGATATTAGTGAGGAAAATGAAATTGAATTAAGACGTAATATTGGTTATGTTATTCAACAAACAGGATTATTTCCTCATATGACAGTGAAAGAAAATATTGAACTGATTCCAAAGTTAAAAAATAAAAATGATAAACATCTTTTGGAAAAAGTGAAAGATGTTTTAAATATGGTTGGTTTAGATCCAGATGAATATTTAGATAAGTATCCTGTTCAGATGAGTGGTGGTCAACAACAACGTGTAGGTGTTGCAAGAGCTTTTGCAAGTGAACCAGATATTATTTTAATGGATGAACCTTTTAGTGCCTTAGATCCTATTACGAGAAATCAATTACAGGATGAGCTGTTGACATTACAAAATAGTGTTCAAAAGACGATTGTGTTTGTGACTCATGATATGGCAGAAGCTATCAAATTGGCAGATCGTATATGTATTATGAGTGGTGGAAAAATTCAACAGTACGATACACCTGAACAAATCTTAAAACATCCTGCCAATGACTTTGTTTTAAACTTTGTTGGGAAAAAGCGTATCTGGGATTCACCAGAATTAATCAAAGCAGCAGACATTATGATAGATCGACCAATTACCTGTTATGATCGTTTAAAATGTGTAAAAGCTTTAAATATGATGTTTAATTCAAGCGTTGATAGTCTGATGGTAATAGATCGTCAGGGACATTTTAAAGGTGTTATTCATGCGGCTGATGCAGCTGATGAAAAAAACAAAGATGAAATTGTGGGTCATGTTATGCAAAAGGAATGTATCACAGTTTCTTCACAGGAATCAATCGTTGATGTTTTAAATATCACCAAAGAGAAGAATATGTATACAATTCCTGTTGTAGATGATGGGGTCTTAAAAGGTTTAATTACTAAGAGTACCCTGGTTACAACGCTTTCTAAAAAATATGATGAAAGTGAGGGAGAATAATGCAAGCATTTATAGATTATTGTTCCCAAAACTATATGCAGATTTTTGATTTGTTAATAGGTCATGTTCAATTGACTGTTATGGCTATTTTGATTGCGATTATTATAGGTGTCCCTTTAGGTATTTTTATTACTTATTTTAAGCCATCTAAAAAACCAATTATGGCATTAGCAAATATTATTCAGGCGATTCCATCAATGGCCTTATTAGGTTTTATGATTCCTCTTTTAGGCATTGGAACAAAACCAGCCATTGTCATGGTGATACTTTACTCTTTATTACCTATTATTAAAAATACAGTCACAGGACTGGACAATATTAACGGAGAAACTTTAGAAGCCGCTAAGGGTATTGGTTTAAATAAATTTCAGGTTTTATATAAAGTTCAGATTCCATTAGCTGCACCTGTTATCATGGCTGGTGTCAGAGTCAGTGCAGTTAGTTCGGTTGGTTTGATGACTTTGGCAGCTTTTATTGGCGCTGATGGTTTAGGATATTTGGTTTATGCGGGTATTCGAACGGTCAATAATGCTCAAATCTTAGCTGGAGCTATACCTGCCTGCTTACTGGCATTACTTATAGATTATATATTTTCTATTTTAGAGAGATTAGTCACACCAAAGAGTTTCCAATTATCAAAACCAAGATCTAAAATGAAAGGCACATTGGATAAAGTTGTCATTGTTATTTCATGTCTTGCTTTAGCAGCCAGCTTTGTTTATACAGGCTTAGCAAAGACAAATGGCAGTCAAGTCATTAGAATTGGAAGCATGGATTTTACTGAACAAGAAATATTAAATTATATGTTGAAATATTATATAGAGGATCATACTGATATTGAGGTTGAACAGTCATTATCTCTAGGTTCAAGTTCTATTGTCTTAGATGCCGTGCGTACGGGATCCATTGATATGTATGTAGAATATACAGGAACAATTTATGGTAATGTCTTAGGCAACGAGCCTAATGGAAATGTTGATGAAGTCTATAACGCTGTCAAAGAACAGATGAAAGAACAATATGATTTAAATGTTTTAGATTCTCTAGGCTTCAACAATACTTATACACTTGCGATTAGAAAAGATACAGCTGAGCAGTATCATATCAAAACAATAAGTGATTTATGTAAAGTTTCTCAACAACTCACATTTTCACCAACATTAATGTTTATGGAAAGAGAAGATTGCTGGGTAGGATTACAAAAAGCATATCCTATTCATTTCAAGCAGACTGTTCCTATTGATGGAGCACCACGATATACAGCTTTAATGAACAATGAATGTGATGTCATTGATGCTTATTCAACAGATGGACTATTAAAGAAGTTTGATTTACAGGTTTTAGAAGATGATAAAAATTTCTTCTTACCCTATCATGCTATACCAATTGCGAATAATACAGTTATCGAAGAGTATCCTGAAGTTGTTGAACTGATCAATCAGCTTCAAAATTATCTCAGTGATGAAGTCATGGTAGAATTGAATTATAGAGTGGATGAGTTGAATGAAAAGACAAGTGATGTCGCAAGGGAATTCTTAATTGAAAATGATTTAATCAGTGAGTAGGCAAGACCTGCTCATTTTTATTTATTTTTATAGATATTATTTATATAATGAAAGATATGGAGGTAAGATGATGGATGAATATAGGGATAATCAGGTAAAAAAATTAATGATGAAAAGAAGAAAAAAGAAAAGAATAAAAGTGATAAGATTATTCTTTGTGTTAGGAATCATAGGATTTGTTTTTTTATTTTATTGTCTGATATTATGAAAATTAAAACAATTCATGTCATAGGTGTCAATGATGCAGAATTGGAACAACAAATAAGTGAACAGCTATCAGGATATATGGGAGATTATACATGGATAGATATGTTATTTTCTAAGGACAATATAGTTCAGGATATAGAAGAAATGAAACGTTTTGAAAATGTTTTAGTTGAAATTGATTTTATGGGAAATATACAAGTGCATGTTCAAGAGGTTCAGCCATTATGTTATGCTAAGATTCAAAACAAAAATTATCTTATTAATAAATTAGGTGGAGTTTATCAAACCAAACAAATACCATCATCATTGATTCAATGTAGTGATTTTCAAAGTACAGAGATGTTAAGTCAATTGGGTCATTCATTACATAATGTTTCTGATATAGTTTTAAATGAAACAAGTGAAATTCACTATTGTGGAGATCGTTATGATAAAGATTTAATAGAGTTTTATATGTATGATCATAATTTCATTAAAATAAATATTTCTCAAATAGATCAAAGATTGTCTGAAGATTCTTTTCATTATGCTGCATATAAATTGAAAAAACCTCAAAATACAATATATAGCTTTGAAGGCAAGTATATGTATATAAAAAAATATGAAAAATAAAATATAATATTGGTGGTTTTCTTGAAGAGTCCATATTTTTTCAGTACAATAAAGCCAACATGAAGGGAATGAAGATAATGAAAAAAAGAGGATTTATCATTGCTTTTATCATTATAGCTATTTTATTAAGTGGAGCTTATGGTGTAGGAACGTATTTTGTAAATTATGCTTTATCACCAGCAAGTGAATCTGATCAAAGAGTGGTTGATGAGGAAGATGAAATCAAATTAACAGGAGATGTTCAACAACAGATTGATGACAATGCTGATGCTGAATTTATAAAAGGTGTGGATTTTGAAAATAAAACAAGACCGATGATTGTAAGTCAAGATGATTCATTAAGATTGAAAGGACAGTATCTAGATCACGATAATGTTCATCGGTGGGTTATCTTGATTCATGGTTATAAATCAAGCAATGAAGAAATGATGTCCTATGGAGCTACTTATTACGAAAATGGATATAATGTTGTCTTGCCAGATAATCGTGCTCATGGAAAAAGTGAAGGCGAATATATTGGAATGGGATGGTTAGATAAAGATGATATTGCCTGTTGGGTAGATTGGATTAATAATAGAGATTCGCAGGCACAGATTCTTTTACATGGTGTATCTATGGGTGGAGCCACTGTTATGATGGCTTCAGGAGATCGTCTTTTAAATGTCGTTGGATATATTGAAGATTGTGGTTATACAAGTGTATGGGATATATTTGCAAGTGAACTCGATAAACGTTTTTCACTTCCAACATTTCCTGTTTTAGATATTTCAAATTTTCTAGCCAGAATCAAGGTAGGATATGATTTTAAAGAAGCTTCAAGTATAGAACAAGTGAAAAATGCAAATCAGCCAATGTTGTTTATTCATGGTGGAAAAGATGATTTTGTGCCAGTTCAAATGGCTTATGAAGTTTATGAGGCTTATCCAACAACAAAGGATATATATATTGTAGATGAGGCAGGACATGCTCAATCAAAAGATTATGATGTTGAGGCTTATTGGGACAAAGTCTTTACATTTATTGATGAAAATATATTTTAAAAGAGTAAAAAAATTTCGTTGCTTTAAACAACGAAATTTTTCATATGAACAGATATGATAAATTATTTTGAAATTTTTATAGTGTCATGTTGAAAAAGAGGGGATTTCTTTGTTTTGTTTGTAAGGATTAATTTTGAAGGAATAATATACTGAGAAATATCCTCTTTTAATTGAATTTCAATGATTGGTCTTGCCTGAATCATTGATGGATAAACGACTTGACCTAAGATTGTTCTCATATTGCCGCCTCCTTTAAAATTTATCATATCTTATACTTTTATCATAGCACTTTCAAGTTAGAAAACAAGTTTTTTTAAATGATATGAAAATGTTTTAAAGCCTTGGCAATTCCATCATTTTTAACATCATCACTGATATAGTCAGCCGCTTGTTTAGCTGCTTCTCTACCACTACCTACACAAATACTTGTACCAGCACATTCAAACATTGGAATATCCACTTCAGCATCTCCAAAAGCATAAATATCCTGCTTATTGATTTGTAGATAATGAACTAATTGTTCAATAGCAGTTTTTTTATCAATATTTGGTAAAGCACAATCACCAAATAAGGCTTCTTCACCTTGTCCACCCCAAGTGAGACATTGAAACTGTGGAAAATGATTTTTAAAATCTAAATAATCTTGATAACTATTTAAAACATAGTTGATTTTTGTGATGTTTTGTTGATGCATACTTTGAGGAAATTCCATCATAGGATAGATGTCTCTAATGCGAGGTGTTCCTCCATGACCATATTTTTGATAGGCAGGTACAGCTTTGGTTTCAAAATCATGAGAACCATAAAGTCCATCATTACCTTCCATAAAATAACATAAGTCATGTTGATCTAAATAATCAGTGATGTCGATGACTTGTTGTAAAGATAGCTTCTGATCTTTTAAAACTTTTCCTTCACATTCAATATAAGCACCGTTTCCACAAATCATACCACTCACTTCAATGTTTCCAACAGTTGCTCTATTTTTCGTTCTACCCGTAACGACAAAAACATAATGTCCATGATCTTTTGCCTGCTTTAAAGCATCTTTGCAGCTTTGAGGTACAATGCCATCATAACTCACTAAGGTTCCATCTACATCAAATAATAATAGTTTTTTATTCATAATGAGATTCCTATTTATTAATATAAGCAAGAATTAATTGATATGTATTTTCTACTGCTTGCATATGTGTTCTTTCCATACCATGAGAAGCATGAACACCAGGACCAATCAAAGCGCCTTTGATATTTTGTCCACCTCTTAAAGCAGCAGACACATCACTGCTGTAAAATGGATAAACATCAACGGCATATTGAAGATTATGAGCTTTCGCAAGTTCTATGAATGTAGATGTGATTTCATAATCATAAGGACCACTTGAATCTTTAGCACAGATACTGACATCATATTCACTACATGATAAATCTTGACCAATGCATCCCATATCTACCGCAATCAATTCATCTACATGATGATCAATATAACTGCTGCCATGACCTACTTCTTCAAAAGTGGAAATCATAAAATAAAGATTATGTTTTGGTTGAATATGATTTTGTGAAAGATGTTTTAAAACACCAAAAAGAATCGCAACACTCATTTTATCATCTAAGAATCTTGATTTAATAAATCCTGAATCTGTGATTGTTGTTTTAGGATCAATCGCAATATAATCCCCATTACAGATATCTAATTGTTGCACATCTTCTTTTGTCTTCACTTTTTCATCAATACGAATATGCATTGTATCACATGTTCTTTCTTTGTTTTTAGCATCTTCATAAACATGCGCAGCAGGTGAATTAGAAAGAATCGTTCCTGTATATATTTGTTGATTTCTTGTGATGATACGACAATATTCACCATCTAAAGTTGGAATAATAGGACCACCCACATTTGTAAAAGCTAAAGTTCCATTCTCTTTAATGCTTCTGACCATTAAACCTAATGTATCGACATGGGCACAAAATCCAATCGTATAATCATCTTGTCCTTTGACAAATATCTGTAAGTTCCCTTTATTTGTCAGTTTTGTTTCAAAGCCTAAATTTTCTGCTTCTTTTTGACAGTATTGAATCACTTCTTTTGTATATCCAGAAGGACTATCAATAGCCATAATATCTTTTAAAATAGAAAGTATGTATGCATTCATAAAATAATCTCCTTATTCCTTTTGATGTGCAGCATCCACAATTTGAGCCAAAGTGATTTCTCTTAATTTTTCTTTGTATTGCCATTCTGCTGCATTTAAATAATCAACAATAAAGTCTTCAGTTTCTTTGACTCTCAATTGAGAATCAAAAACCTTTTCTACCAGATGTGTTGTCTTGACAAAAGCTTCTTTGCCTTCCATAGCTTCAAAGATATCTAATAAAGAAATGCAATCCAATGATTTGGTTAACACAAATCCCCCACGTTTATTTGCCATGGATGAAATTAAGCCAGAAACAACAAGCTGTCTGGTGATTTTTTTGAGATAAGAATCTGATACAAGTAGTTTTTCACTCAATTCATGACTTTTAATAGGTTTATCCTGTGCCCCAATTAAAAGTAATATACAAATAGCCTGTTCAAAACTTTTTCTAATCTTCATATCCTTATCACCTTCTTTTTTATTTTAACAGAAAAATAACACTTTGTATCTAAAAGAGTTGACAAATATGTATAAATTTATATAATATTTCATAGATATTATATATCTATGGATAATAAATATCTAAAGATGAAAAGAAAGAAGGAATTTTATGCTTAAGCAAGAATGGAAAAATATTTTTCATCACACTTGGATAAAAGTTGTACTGGTTGCAATCATTTTGATTCCAAGTTTATATGCGTGTATCTTTTTAGGGTCAATGTGGGATCCTTACGGAAATACGGATAAAATACCAGTTGCTGTAGTCAACCATGATCAAGCGGTTGATTATGGGAATTCAACTTTGAATGTAGGAGAAGAATTGGTTGATCGTCTGCAAGAGAATCAAAGTATGAATTTTCAATGTGTAGATGAAGGAAAAGCACAGGATGGTTTAAAGAACGGTCAATATTATATGATTATAAGTATTCCTGAAGATTTTTCAAAAAATGCAACGACGCTTTTAGATCAACAACCACAAAAGATGAAACTTCAATATATAACAAATCCAGGAAGTAATTATATTGCTTCAAAGATGGATGATTCAGCTATTGAAAAAATAAAAGAAGAAGTTTCTCAAACAGTAACGAAAACATATGCGAAAACTATCTTTGAACAAGTGGGAACATTAACAGATGGATTGAAAGAAGCACAGGATGGAACGAGTCAATTAGTAGATGGTTCGCAACAATTAACAGATGGAAATCAACTTATTTCAGATAATCTTCAAGTTTTAGCAAGCAGTTCATTAATATTTGATGATGGTGTTCAAACACTTAGCCAGGGGTTAAAAGATTATACAGATGGTGTATTGACTGTTCATAATGGCGTTTATTCCTTAAAAACAGGTTTAGATACATTCAATGATTCAACAAAACCATTAAATGATGGTGTTCAACAGCTTGCAACGGGTTCTTCTTCATTGAATGAAGGTCTCCAAAAATATACAGATGGTGTTTTACAAACTTATCAGGGGACACAGAAACTTATTGAAAACAATGAAGCATTAAATAATGGAATAGATAGCCTCAATCAAGGTGTTCATCAGCTTGTTGATGGAAATAAGCAAGTCTTACAAGGCTTAACACAGTTGGATCAACAATTAAAAAATAATTTATCATCTGATAATATGAATAAAATATCTTCAGCAAATCAAGCAAATGATTCTTTGAATCAGGCAACAACATTATTAAATCAAATACTTACTACAAATCCAACAATTGCTCAGACATGGATGAATAGGTCATTGAGCATGGATGAAGCTAATCTTATCGCTAAGGATAATCAAACTGCTCAATATTTATTAACGCATTATTCATATACAGAATTGGTAAAAACTGTCACAAGTGGAAATCAAGAAGCAATCAATCAATTAAGTTCAGGATTAACACAAGTTTATGAGAATACACAGAAATTAGAAGCAGGAAGTCAAAAAGTACAAACAGGATTAGAATCTTTAAATAATTCAGTAGAAGAAACATTGAAACCTGGCTTTGAAACTTATATGAACGGTGTAACACAAGTCTATGGTGGCTTAGAAACACTGAATAGTCAAAGTCAAGCGTTATTAGATGGGGGTCAACAAATGAATGATGGGCTATTAGCTCTTCAAAAACAGACACCAACACTTATCGATGGCATTCAACAATTAGATCAAGGAGCAAAAGCATTATATGAAGGAACTTCAAAAATCGTATCAAATAATGATGCATTAATAAACGGCTCTGCTAAGTTAAGTGACGGTTCTACCCAAATCAAAGATGGATCACAACAGTTAAGTGATGGCTCTCAAACATTGGGTTCAGGTTTACAGACATTACAAAATGGACTCGAAACTTTAGATGAAAGTTTAGCTGATGGTGTAAAAAAAGCAAGTCTTGATATCGATGATAAGACTTTAGATATGATGTCAGCTCCTGTAGAGACATCACATCAAGAAATTTCAGTTGTAGAAAATAATGGGCATGCGATGGCACCCTATATGATGAGCGTAGCATTATATGTTGCTGCACTGGCTTTGACATTGATGTATCCAATCAGAGAAGGTATAAACCAAGCTTCATCACCATTTAAGTATTGGTTATCAAAAGCCTCTGTTATTTATAGTATTTCTACATTAGCAGCAATCGTTTTAATTACAAGTTTGAGGTGGATATGTGGTTTTGAACCTCAACAATTATTGATGACATATCTTTTCGCAATTATTGTTTCTGCAGCATTTATGTCACTTGTGATGTTGTTATCACTCACAACTGGGTATATTGGAGAATTCTTACTACTCATTTTTATGATTATCAATCTTGGTGGATCAGCAGGAACATATCCATTAGAAACATCAAGTCTCTTTTATCAAGTGATTCATCCATTTGTACCTTATACTTATAGTGTGAATGGATTTAGAAAAGTCATTAGTATGGCTAATGCATCCATATCAACAGAAATGATTGTTTTTGTAGGTATATTTATCATTTGTTCATTATTAACAATTCTTTATTATCGTTTTAAAAATAAAGAAGATAAACATCTTATACCTGAAGCTTTTGAAAAAGTGAATGAATAAGAAAGGAAAGACTTACATGAATATTTAACAATGTAAGTCTTTTATATTACAAAATACTTGACTAAGTCAATTAAATGGTATATATTTGACTTAGTCAAGTAAACAGGAGGGATTTATGACTGATTCATTTGCATTTTATATAACGCTTTTAAGAAAGCAATTTACAAAATATTGTAGTGAGAGATTAAATGAAATTGGTGTAAGTTATGGTCAATTATATATCATTATTTATATTGGTAAAAAAGGGTCATGTTCGCCTAGTGAAATCTCGCAGGCTTTAAAATTAGATGCTGGTCATCTGAATCGTACAATCAATAAACTTGTAGATAATGGTTTTTTAATACAAAAACCAAATGAAAAAGACAAACGTGCAAAAATATTATGTTTGACTTTGGAAGGTGAAAATGTTTTTCATTTTAGCCAAGATTTATTTCATGAATGGGATGAACAAATATTAAAGTCATTAAGTTATGATGAACGCCAACAGATGATCAACATATTAAAGAAAATCACAAGAGAAGGAGAATAGATTTGGAAAAGAAGACAAAGATATGGTTGCTTGTTGCAATAGCCATCTGTGCACTTACAACATGTATAAATGTTGTTGAAGCAAGATGGATAAGTGTTGTTTTAGCAATAGTTTCTATTATAGGATTAATTGAGCTACTGTTGAGAAATGACAAACGTGGATTTTATTTAACATGTATATGTTATGTATTTTCATTTATATATAGTGTTATAAGTAGTATAGGAAGTTCACAAATGATTATTTATATAGTGATGTCATTTGTGGGTAGTGTTTTTATTCCAGGTATTACAGCTATGTTTTTAGTTAAAGATAAAATATTAAGGAGATAAGGAGAAACAATATGAAAGAATTAAATCATTTTATGAGTGTATTAACAGGAAATTTTGATAATCAGGAACAATTTGAACAAAAAGAAAAAGTAGGAATTGCTTATCCATATGCGCGTCATGTCAATACGATCTGTAATGATAAGATAACAGATCTTCCAGATGATTTTCAGGGAATTTTTATGGTTGAAGAAAGTTATTATACGATGGATGGACAAACACGTGCGACACCACATTTGTTTTTATTCACTCAAGAAGGACAAGATGTTCAATTAACATCTTATGAATTACCTGATGGATATGATAAAGATAGTTTTACGTATCAGCAAATGAAAGAAGTATCTTATAAAAGATTAAATTTATCAGAAAAATTTACACCAGCGATTTATCATTACACTGGGAAAGTATGGGAAGGTGGAAGTGACAGTATGTTTTCACCGGTATTAAAATTTCATTTATTTGAAAGATTTTGTGAAGATTATTTAGAAGTTGATGAATCAATGGAAGTTCGTGGAAAAAAAGTATTTGGATTTGACGAACCGATAATTTACAAGAGAAAATAAATATCTCTATATATATGATTATTTCTATAAATTCTGTATATTCTTAGAATCTTTGTCCATGCTATGTATGTGGAGGTTAGAATATGAAGAAAATTTTGGCATTACTTTTATGTATGAGTTTTTTTACTGGATGTAGTACAACCAATGATTCTGTTGATGATACAGCATCAAATAATCCAGTCACAGATAATACAACACCAAATGATAACAATACATCAAAACCTGATCAGGCGGAAGATTGGTATACAAAGTTTGAAAATGGTTTAAAGGAAGGAAATATTACTTATTCATCTAAGAATGTATTAGATGCAACAAGTGTTGGTGGTGTAGAAGGATATCGCTATGTAACAGATAATGGAAACATTGATGTGTATCGTTATGAAGATGGTGATGAATTCAATCGTATTATGAGTGAAAAGACAATAGGTGATGATAAGAAAAAAGTAGAAGTGAATGATCATATGGTTATTGTGTCAGATGGTCTATCAGAAGATGTATTAGATGTTTTTAGAAATTTAAAATAAATGTATGAGTCTTGTAGAAATACAGGACTTTTTATATGGCATTATGATGTGATGATTTGATGATAAAAAAGCTTACAGCATCACGCTATAAGCTTCAACTATAATAAGTCCAGCAATTCTCTTAAATCATGAATGATATAGGTGATATTCATATCCTGAGGCTCTTCAATACAATGAGGATTATACCAGCAAGTATCAATACCTACATTGATACCACCTTGGATATCACTAGATAGAGAATCGCCAATAATTAAAGTTTGATCTAAATCTATGTTTTTCATCTTTTTAAAACAGTAATCAAAGTATTCTCGAGTTGGTTTTTGATAACCAATATCTTCTGATACAAAAATATCTTGAAAATACTGATCAATACGTGTTCCTTTTAAACGACTATATTGAGTTTTAGATACACCATTTGTTACAACGTATAATGGATATTTTTGATAAAGCTTTTCAAGTATATCTCTAGCATGAGGTAAAAGAAAATATCCTTCACCTAAGGCATCCTGATAGTCATCTTCAAAAGCAATGCCATCTTCATCAATGCCAAATTCTTGAAATAACTGAACAAAACGTGTATAAACAATTGTTTTTTTATCAATGAGTCCATTCTCAAAATCTTTCCATAATTGTTTATTGATTTGTTCATATCTTTGATTCATCTGTTCAGTGAGGACAATATTATATTTTTGAAATGTATTGATAAGTGCCTGTTCTTCTGCTTTGTTGAAATCTAACAAAGTTCCATCTACATCAAATAACAAATATTTATATTTTTTCATGATATCAACCCCTTGTCACCATATTATACTGATAAAAGTGCTTTATTGACAATGAAAAATAATAAAAATATAGTATAATGAATATGGTGAAGAAGAATGAAGAAAAAGATCAAAGAAGTGATTGTTGTAGAAGGAAAAACAGACACAGCAGTGATTCAAAAATTATTTGATGCAGATACAATAGAAACACATGGTTTAGCTTTAGATGAAGCAACATTGGACTTGATTGAGGAATTAGAAAAAACAAGAGGAGTTATTATTTTGACTGATCCTGATTATCCTGGTATGCGTATTCGAAATATGATTATGGAAAGAGTTCCTCATGTTAAGCAGGCTTTTGTAGATAAAAAAGATGCTATTGGGAAAAAGAAATTGGGGATTGCTGAAGCAAGGGAAGAAGCTATTATACAGGCATTAGAAAATGTTGTGAGCTTTTCTAAAGAAAGTCAGTCATTGACATGGGAAGAATTTATTTCTTTAGATATTATTGGTGATAAACAAAAAAGATTGGCTATCTATGATTTGTTTCATCTAGGTTATGGAAATGCGAAAACATTATTCAAAAGATTAAATATGGCATCCATTACAAAACAAGATATTCTTAATAAATTAAAAGCATATAACCTTCAATGATTATATGCTTATTTTTATGCGTTTTTAATGAGATTGATTTTCTTCACTTGTGAAACACCAGTGATAACTCTGCTTTGACTTAAAGCCTTCCATACAGGAAGAGTGATACAAAAATCAATAGAGCTGTGAATAATAGTTCCTAATCCTACTAAACCAAAAATCATATAACAGAACATTTGGATATCCATCCCATTTCCATAATAGAAAGGAATCACAATAATCATTTCTCCAATGGCATGAATCAATGCAATCACAATATTAAACTGTAATGTTTTGATTGGTTTTTCAAAAATTTGTGGATTCTTTTGCGCATATTTTGCACCTAAATAAGCCCAAATGACATGAGTAAGAGCTCTCATGACAACAACAAATGGGAAACTTGCCATAAAGAAACCAAGTGTTGTTCCTAAAGCAACAGCAATGGCTACAGCTGGACTAATAAAGATGGCAATCATGACCGCAACATGTGAAGCTAAGGTAAAAGACATGGGACCAATAATAACTTTAGGCATAAGCATAGGAATGACTGTTCCTACAGCAATTAATAATGAAGCTAAAACGAGTACTTGCATATGTTTATGTGATTTCATATTTCTACATCTCCTTGTCAATTAATGTGTCAAGACACATGTTATGACTTATTATATTCAAAAAAGAAAATGTGTCAATAAAAAAAGAAGAATTAAATCTCCTTCTTAAATAAATATCCTTTTTCATCTAATACACTGACAATACGTTGATATGTGTCTTCATTTGGACATTGAATCGTGTGTAAATGCAAACCATCAGTTAATTGACTTAAAGGTTTAGCCTGATTGTTATTGACTTTTTTTATAAATTGATCAACATCATAACGAGATGATAAATGTAATTTACCAGTGAGTTGTCCATAGACAGGATGATCCACAATAACATCAATAGCACATCCACCCAAATCCACAATCGTATATAATTCATCAGCCATTTGTTCTTGAGAGTGATTGACCGCAATGGTATAAGTTTGATTTTGTTGTTTAGAATCTAATATATAACCTCTTGGTGTCGCAATAATATTGGTTCCACTGGCACGTATTAATGCCACATCACCGACAATGATTTGTCTGGAAACGCCAAGTTTTTTTGCCAGTGTAGATGCTGATACAGGCTTATCGCTTTTTTTGATTTCTTCAATAATTTTTTCTTTTCTATCCATAATGTTTTACCTCACAACAAATTATAAATGATTTCAACCATAAAATAAAGTAGAATAAGTCTATAAGATGTCGTTGGTGTCATATCTATTTACAATGGTATAAAAAGGCATAAAATGAAAAGTGAAAGGAGAGAGGAAATATGAAAAAAACATTTCTATCCAAATTAAAACCGTTTCTTGGCACTTTTCAATTGCATTTAGATGAAAACACAGAATTCGATTATTTTATTGTTTTTAAAAATGCAGATAATATTTCTTTGAAAGTATTCAATCAAATGGGAAGATGGACTCATTATGGTCAAAAATCAGTGAGAGGTTGGTCCTCTTTATCTAAAGAACAAATCAAAGCATTTGTTGTGGAGCATTTGAACTGTAAAGATGATGAATTTGAAGTTTTCAATGCTCATAATGAATTATTTAGAATGAGATTTTAAAGTTATATAAAAAGGAGGAATCATTAATGAAATATATTGTAGGTAGACCTAAAATCAAAACAGCTTTCACATATGTTTTGTTTATTTGTGCTTTTGGAGTCAGTATATTTATTGCTGATGCATGGGAAGGAATGCAAATTGTAGGTATACTGATTATTTTGGTAGGAATATTGATTGTTTTTCCAGGTATCAGTTATTGTGAGTTGATGTGGAAAGTTGATCAAAATGTTTTACAATACACTTATCATGATAATATGCTGATGAAGATTTCGTCTTTCTTTAAACATCTTTTGCATACACATCGTATAGAATATCAAATGACAATAGAACTCAGTCAGATTGATTATATTGCCATCACATATGCGAAAGTTCCACGTTTACCTTATGGAGCCATTGGCTATGATGTCTGGTTTCATGTGCATATGTATGATGGCTCTATATATAGTTTTATAGCTTTAACATTATCAGGCAGAAAAGATTTTAATCAGGCTGTTGATTTCATGAAGGAACAAGGTATTCATTTTAAAGATGGTTATCATATCTTGGATGCATTACATTCTCATGAACATCTTTCTTATTACTTAGAAAGAATAGATAAGGAGCAGTCAAAATGATTAGAGTTAGCATTTCTTCAAAAAATAATCAAGTGATTCAACAATTATTTGAAAAGTTCTTTCAAAAAGAACAGTTAGAATATCAAATTGTTTCTTATTCAAAAAATACGCATCAGGATATTTACATTTTTGAAATCCACCAAAGGGAAGATTTAAAACTGATTGAAGAACAACCACATTTTGATTATGCATTGTACTATGTCATTGGTCCTAAAGACTATGATTTGATTAGTGAATGTATGAGATTAAAAGTGAATCTTTATTTTTCAAAAGAGTCATTAACAGAAGACTTCAAAAAGTATGAAGCGACTATGCTTCATGATATTCAAGATAAATTTCAATACTATCAATACCAGAGAAATGGTATTGTATCTCAGATTCGTTTATCGCATATCTATTATGTAGAATCATTAAGACATCAGATTATCATTCATTCTATTAATGGGACAATGGTAGAAAGAAAAAACTTAAAAGCTTTTCTAGATACAATTCAATCATCACAGTTTATCCAAATTCATAAATCATTTATTGTCAATAAACAATGGATCCAAAATATTTTTTCTGATCATGTTTTATTAAAGAATGCTGAAACATTACAAATTGGTAGAGCTTATAAAAGTCATATTCAATTATTATAAATCATAAAGACGGGGAGGCGTTATTATGCTAAGTGTAAAGAGTGATATGGGCATGACTGCCATTCAAAGATATATCAATAAAAAAGCGACAAAAGGCTATTGTTTAAAATCAATCGTTCCATTTATATTATTTCCACCATTACATTTTATGGTTTTTACTTTTAAAAAATCAGATAAAAAACAGATTGGATATCTTGTTGAATATCAAAGATTCAAAGATGATTCTTTAGAAAAGACATATATACAAGATATGAAAGATCAGGGATGGACATTATTTACAAATGTGCCTGTCAGTTTTAGAAATAACGGTGAATTTATTTTTTATACAGATCAAGCTTCATTAATATCACAGATCAAAGTCACAAGAGAAGATTTGATAAGAGATGCACAATTACAATTTCAACATGGTTGTATTTTAGCTTGTTTATTTGTTATCTTTTTTTCAATCTTTCCCCTTTCAAATTATACAAATACTTTTCTAGGATTTGTATCTCATTATTTCTTTTTAATTGTAGCATTAGCGACAATCCTATATGCATCTATTAAATATATTTTAATCAAAAAATCAATTCTCAAATAATGTGGAGTTGAGGGCAGTTTCAAAAAGTATCATTCAAAACTTTGGGTTAAGATTGATACTTTTTTTATTGCCTGAAATAGGTTGCTTTTCTTTTGGATGAAATTAGATTATAATAAGTTTTAGGTGAGAGAATGAAAGATATTGCAAAAAAAGCGAATACAATGTATTTATTAGAAAAATACAATATGAAAGCCACAAAGAAGTTTGGACAAAATTTCTTAATAGATTTAAATGTTATTCAAAAAATTGTGGCTTGTACGCCTATTGATCAACAAACTTGTGTTATTGAAATTGGTCCAGGAATAGGAGCTTTAACAGAACAATTGTCTTATCAGGCTGGTCATATTGTGAGCTATGAAATTGATACAAGATTAAAAGCTGTTTTAGAAGAATCATTAAATGAATGTTTAAATGTAGAGGTTATTTTTCAAGATTTTTTAACAGTTGATTTAAAACAAGTCGCCAATTATTATAGACAACAATATTCAAAGATTTGTATTGTAGCAAATCTACCATACTATATTACATCAGATATTTTAGAACATATTATCACGTCTCAGGCTGATGTTGATAGTATACATGTTATGGTTCAAAAAGAAGTGGCACTGAAATTAACAGATGCATCTTATCATAGTCCATTGACTTTTATGATAGAAAGTATAGGTCAAGCTTCTTTAGATATGACAGTTTCTAAAAATGTATTTTCACCTGCACCAAGAGTCGATAGTGCGATTTTATCTATTATGATGGAAAAGACATACAACCCACTTTTAACACAGATTTTAAAACAGGCATTTACACAAAAAAGAAAAACAATCTATAATAATTTAAAAGGATTGTTTTTAGAAAATACAGAAAAAATATTAAATGAATGTGGTATTGATTTAAAAACAAGACCAGAACAATTAAGTGTTGAAGATTATATAAAACTCACACATTATTTATAAATTCATATGATATATGGGTGAGGTTTATGAAAATTGGAGATTATGTTGTCAGGAAAAAATATAATCGCGATATATTATTTGAGATTTTTGATATTAAAGATAATATTTATTATTTAAGAGGTGTAGAACTGAGATTGATTGCAGATAGTGAGTTGGATGATTTAGAGTTGAGTGAAGTTCAGCCACAGCTAGAAGATGGTTTTGTGATGGAAAGACATCCTGTGATCAGAGGAAAAGTTTTACATCTTGATGGTGATGAAAAATACTTGAAGATGTGTCAAAAGAAATATGAGGAATTAAAGATTAGGGCTGATTGTTATTATATGAAAGAAAGTGAGATGCCTGATCGAGTGATAGAATTATTAGAAAAACACAAGCCTCAGATTTTAGTCATTACTGGACATGATGCGTTAAGAAAAAATGCTGATAAAAGTATTGGACAGAATTATCAACATTCTTTAGATTATATGGCAGCAGTGAAAAAAGCACGACAGTATCAGGGAGATAAAGATGCTTTGATTATTATTGCTGGAGCATGTCAATCGTATTATGAAATGTTACTGGCGAGTGGAGCTAACTTTGCTTCCAGTCCTAAACGTATGAATATTCATGCTTTAGATCCTGTTTATATTGCCAGTCTGGTTGCTAATGAGAGTGTGAGGAATTATTGTGATATTGAAGATATTATCAATCATACATCGCATAAACAAAGTGGTATGGGTGGTATTGATACAAGAGGTGTCGCAAGAAAAATATATCCAACGAGAGGATGAGAGAAATGAAAATAAGAGCTTATGCAAAGGTCAATTTAGCATTAGATGTTGTCAGAAAAAGAGAAGATGGGTATCATGATTTAGAGATGATCATGGCACCTATTACATTACATGATTTAATTTATATTGAAAAGATTGATCATGGTATTCAAATCACTGCAAATACCAATCGTATGCCAACGGATCAAAGAAATATCATGTATAAAGTTGCACAGTTACTCATAGAACGTTATCAAATTCCTTATGGAGTCAAGATTCATATTTATAAACATATTCCTACACAAGCAGGACTCGCTGGAGGAAGCGGGGATGGTGCAGCTGTTTTAAAAGCGATGAACCAAATCTTTCAATTAAATCTATCATTGGAAACATTGGCTGATATTGGTAAAGAAGTAGGAGCAGATATACCATTTTGTATTTATGAAAAAACAGCTTTAGTGAAAGGAATTGGAGAAAAGCTTGAATTTATTTCAAAGGATTTTCATTGTTATGTACTATTGGTTAAACCTAAAAAAGGAGTATCCACAAAAAAATCATTTGGTATGTTAGACTTAAAAAATGCTGAGCATCCTCCAATCATGGATATGAAAGAAGCTATTGAAAATAATGACTATCAGGGGGTTGTCAAATGTTTAGGAAACACTCTAGAAGAACCATCTTTAAAGATAGTCCCTGATATATTAAAAATTAAAGAAGAAATGAAAGAATTAGGGTTTGATGGCGCTTTAATGTCTGGAAGTGGTTCTTGTGTATTTGGTTTAACTCAAGATCAGGAGTTGTTAGAAAAAGGGTATCAGTTCTTTTTGAATAGATATGCTTTTGTCAGAAAAACAGAGATTTTAAATAAGGATTCACTGAAGTTATAAATAACTAACTTTTGTTTTTGTAAAAAAGTATGGAAAAATATGGGTATGAACGAAAGTATTTCCCTGTTTCCTCTTTTTTTTTATATATTTTTTTGTTAGAATAGTGGCGATAAGGAGAGAAAAAAATGAAAGTATATGCTATTGTATTGGCTGCTGGTAAAGGCACAAGAATGAAGTCTGATAAACCAAAAGTAGTACATGAAGTATTATATAAGCCAATGATTAATCATGTTGTAGATGAATTAAAGGCTTTAGGTGTAGATGAAACAATTGTGATTGTTGGTCACGAAGCTGATCAAGTCAAAGCAATTGTGGATGATGTCACTTTTGTTGATCAAACAGAACAACTTGGTACAGGTCATGCTGTATTGCAGGCTAAAGATATTTTGGCTAATCGAGATGGAATGACTCTTGTTTTATGTGGTGATGCACCATTGATTCGTAAAGAAACATTAAAAGAATTTATTGCGTATCATCAAGAACATCATAATCAGGCAACAATTATGAGTGCTGATTGTGATCCAAGTACGCATTATGGAAGAATTATTAAAGAAAATGGTCAAGTCACAGGAATTGTGGAATTTAAAGATTTATTAGAAAGTCAAAAAGATATTACTGAAATGAATACTGGAGAATATTGTTTTGACAATAAAGCATTATTTGAAGCATTAAGTCAAGTGACAAATGATAATGCGCAAAATGAGTATTATTTGACTGATGTTATTGGAATCATGAATCATCAAGGTTTAAAAGTAGATGCTTATAAGATTGATGATTTTGATGAAGTTGGTGGTATTAATGATCGCGTAGCATTAGCTCAGTCAACACAGTTTTTAAGAGATCGTATTAATCGTGAACATCTTTTAAATGGAGTGACGATTGTTGATCCATCTAATACGTATATTGGTAGAGATGTTGTGATTGGACACGATACAATTATTGAGCCAGGATGTATTATTAAAGGGAAAACAGTGATTGGAAGTCATTGTCATATTGGACCATATTGTGAATTTACAAATATGGAAATTAAAGATAATGTTGAAATTAAATTCTCTGTTTTAAGTGATTCAATTATTGAAAGTGGTGTAGATATTGGACCATATGCAAGATTGAGAACAAATTGTCATATTCATGAGAATGCACATTTAGGTAACTTTGTAGAAATGAAAAAAGCTGACTTTGGTGCAGGAAGCAAGGCTTCACATTTAACTTATGTAGGAGATGCCCAGGTTGGTCAAGATGTTAACTTTGGTTGTGGAACAATTACATCTAACTATGATGGTAAAAATAAATCACTCACAAAGATTGAAGATAATGTCTTTATTGGATGTAATACCAATTTAGTAGCTCCTGTCACAGTGAGAAAGAATGCTTATATTGCAGCAGGATCAACAATTACTAAAGAAGTTGATGAAGATGCGATGGCAATTGCGAGAGCTAGACAGGAAAATAAACAAGGTTATAGTAAGATATTAAAAGAAATACGTGAAAAAGAATACGAAAGACGAAATAAAAATAAAAAATAAGGAGAATATGAGGTAAAAATGAAAAATAACATAACAATATTTGCTTTATCATCTAATCAGGAATTAGCTCATTCAATGGCTGATATTTTAGGGACAGAAGTTGGGAAAAGTAAAGTTCATCATTTTGCAGATGGTGAAATCTTAGTTGAAATTGAAGAATCAGTACGTGGAAAAGATGTCTTTATTGTACAATCAACATCAAATCCAGTGACTGAAAACTTAATGGAAATTTTAGTTTTAACTGATGCTTTAAAACGTGCATCAGCAAAAGAAATTACAGCAGTTATACCATATTTTGGTTATGCTAGACAAGATCGTAAGGCAAAACCAAGACAACCAATTACATCACGTTTAGTTGCTGACTTATTAACAGTAGCTGGGGTTGATAGAGTTGTGACAGTAGACTTACATGCACGTCAAATTCAGGGATTCTTTGATATTCCAGTTGATGAAATGGAAGCTTTACCTCTTATTTGTAGATATATTAAAAATAAAAATATTGAAGATTTATGTGTTGTATCACCAGATCATGGAGGAGCAACGCGTGCTAGAAAAATGTCAGAAGCATTGGATTGTCCAATTGCTATCATTGATAAAAGACGCCCTAAACCAAACGTTGCGGAAGTTATGGGTATTATTGGGGATGTTGCAGGTAAGAATTGTGTCTTAATTGATGATATGATTGACACAGCTGGTACAATTGTAGCTGGAGCACAAATCTTAAAAGAAAAAGGTGCTAAAGATGTTTATATTGCTTGTACTCATGGTGTATTATCAGGACCGGCAGTAGATAGATTAAAAGATTGTGTCGCAAAAGAAGTTATTATTACAGATACAATTGCTATTCCAGAAGAAAAACGTTTTGATAAATTAGTACAAATCAGTGTAGCTGAATTATTAGCATATACAATTGAAAGTATTGAAAATGATTTACCTGTTAGTGATGTATTCCAACATTTTGATTTTAAGGGTGAATAGTGATTGATGGGAGATTGAAGAATCTCCTTTTTATTTTGTTATGAGAATTTGATTAAATAATTGTGAAATAGACATACTATAAATATGATGTTGGTGATTTCAACGTTTTTTGACAAATATTTATAGATTGGAATATTTCAAAAGAGTATAGAATGATGTTTGTTATAATGACAAATATATGGAATTGTGAATAAGAAAAATGTCGATAAAATGAGAATAAATAGTATTTGCTTTATTTAGAAATTTGACAAAGTATTAAATATTTGTTATTATGCCTCAGGGTGATGGAGATGTATTTCAATACACATACACATTTAAATAGTGAACAATTGTATCCTGATAGAGATCAATTTATTCAAAATGCTTTAGATCATCAAGTCGAAAATATGGTTGTTGTAGGATATGATTTAGAGTCATCAAAGAAGGCTGTTGAGATAGCTCATGAGTATTCATTTATTTATGCAGCAGTCGGAATAAGTCCTAATGATTGTAAGGATACAACTGATGAAGATTTAAATGAAATTGAAAAATTGCTTCAAGACCCATGTGTAGTGGCTTTAGGAGAAATAGGTTTAGATTATTATTGGGAAGAAGTTCCTCATGAAAAGCAAAAAGATATTTTTGTAAAGCAAATTGAAATTGCTAAAAAATATCAAAAGCCCATTGTGATTCATGCTAGAGATGCCTATGAAGATACTTACAATATCTTAAAACAAACTGCACATTATGGCATTATGCATTGTTATAGTGGATCGGCTGAAATGGCAAAACGATATGTTGATATAGGTTTTGAAATATCGTTAGCTGGACCCGTGACATTTAAGAATGCAAAAGTCCCTAAGGAAGTTGCAAAATCAATTGATATAGATCATTTGATGATTGAAACGGACTGCCCTTATTTAACACCTCACCCATTTCGAGGAAAGTTGAATGAGCCAGCAAATGTTGTGTATATTGCCCAGGAAATAGCAAAGCTAAAGAACATGGAGATAGAAGACGTTGCTAGAATCACAACATTTAATGCCAAAAAAATGTTTGGGATTAAATAAGGAGGATATTTTATGTTAAACAAAGCTAAAGAGGCGATTGTCTCGGCTGATAGCCGAACAAAAGGAATTTTAGCAATGGCGGTTGTATACGTTGTTATTATGTTAGCAACTGTATCATCTGGAGCCGTCAATCAGATTACGAATTTTATTCCAACTGTAGACATTACATTAAAAGATGGATTGCAGGAGGAAAAGGATTATTTGGTCAAGCAGGATACAGTATCAAATGTCTTAAATGAATTGAATGTTGAGTTAGATACAAAAGATACTTTAAATAAAGATAAAGAAGAGATTGTTCAACAAGATGATTATATTAAAATCACAAGAGTTGAAACAAAAACAGTAGAAAAAATAGAGAATATACCATACTCAACAAAAACAAAAGGTAGTGGAAGCTGGACAAAAACAGTTGTTCAAGAAGGAAAAGATGGAAAAGCAAAAAGAACTTATCTTTTCACTTATGCCAATGGAAAAGAAACAAATAAACAAATGATTAAAGAAGAAATTGTTGAAAAGCCAGTGGATAAAATTATTCAATATGGTGGTATCCTTGAAGGAACAACATTTACTGGTCGTTTAACTCTATATGGTGGAGATTGTACAGGATGTGGAGGTACTTCGTCATCAGGGGTTAAGCTATCACCTACAAGTGGTGTCAATAATACAAATTCGCCATATTTATATTATAATGGGAAGAAATATTATTGTTTAGCGGCAGATCGTTCTATTCCATTTGGAACTGTGATTAAAATTTCAAATCATAATTTGAATACAGAAGGAACTATTTATGGAATTGTTGTGGATCGTGGTGGAGCTATTAAGGGAAATAAAATAGATATTTTTAATGGTAGTGAAGGTTCTGGAAATAAATATTTTGGTGGAGGAACTTCATATAATACCAAATTTGAAGTTGTTTCTCTTGGTAGTGGAAATGCTAATTTTTGGAGATAGGAATGAAACTATCTCTTTTTTTTATGTCTCATGATATAATAGAATCAATAGGAGGTATACATCATGACAAAAGAAGAACTTGCGCGTATATTTGATCATACATTTTTAAAGGCTTATGCCTCAAGAGATGATTTTATTCAATTATGTAATGAAGCAAAAAGTATTGGGGCGGCAATGGTAGCCATTAATAGTGAACCTGTAAAGTTATGTAAAGAGTTATTAAAAGGAACAAATATTCATGTGGGAGCAGCTATTTCTTTTCCTTTAGGACAAACAACACTAGATATCAAATTGGCTGAAACAAAGCAGGCTATTGATGATGGTGCAGATGAGATAGATTATGTGATAAACATAGGTAAAGCAAAAATGCATGACTGGAATTATATTGAACAGGAAATGAGAAGCATTGTTGAACTGTGTCATGAAAATCAGGTGATTTGTAAGGTTATTTTTGAAAATTGTTATTTAACAAAGGAAGAGATTGTAAAAATTGCTGAAATTGCTAAAGAGGTTAAACCAGACTATATCAAAACAAGTACAGGTTTTGGCACTTCAGGTGCAACTGTAGAAGATGTGCGTTTAATGAAAGAAACAGTAGGTAATGAAGTGAAAGTCAAAGCTGCTGGAGGAATACGTGATTGGAAAACTTGTCAAGCTATGATTGAAGCTGGAGCCAGTCGTATAGGAACAAGCAGTTCATTAAAAATATTGGAAGAATTTCAACAGGAATAAGGCATAAAAGATGGTTTCAAATCAATTTTGAAATCATTTTTTTATTTTTTTCAATTTTTATGTGATAAAAAAGGATTCTTATGCATTGATAGGGTAAAGGAGTTGAAAAAAATGAAAAAATTAAAATTATGGGGAATAAGTTTATTAGCAATGTTTTTAATAACAGGATGCGGAAGTGGTCAAAATGCACAAAAATATACGAGTCTTGTCACTTTGGATATCAATCCAAGTATTCAATTACAATTAGATGATGATCATAAAGTTGTAGATGCTATTGCAGTTAATGATGATGCCAAAAAAGTTTTACAGGATATGGATTTAAAACAGGCAGATGCCAATGTTGCATTAAATGCATTATTAGGTTCATTAGTTAAAAATGGTTATTTAAATGCCAATCAAAATACAGTTTTATTATCAGTGGAAAATGATGATGAAACAAAACGTACAGCTTTAGAAGAAGAATTAAGTCAATATATTTATACAACATTACAGAATTATTCTATTGAAGGAGCTATATATTCACAAAATATTGATATTGATGATGATATAGAGAATTTAATGAAGAAATATAGTATTTCTTATGGTAAAGCTAATCTGATAGAAGATATTATGGATGATGATCAGACACAAAAACAATATACTGTAGAAGATTTAGTGAAATTAAATGCACAGGATCTTATTTTAATTCATCAATCAATAGATGATGATCAAAACAATCAAAATATGGTAGGAACAGTCAGTACAAAACAATATATTAGTCGTGATGAAGCTTTAAATATTGCATTAAAAAATGCGTCATTGACTCAAGATCAGATAAAAAATCTAGAAATTGATTATGATACAGAAAATGGTGTCCTGACTTATGATATTGAATTTCAGTATAATCAAAGTGAATATGAATATGAAGTCAGTGCTACAAAAGGTGTCGTAGAAAGAGAAGTAGAACCTGAAAAACCAAAGGCATCTACAAATACAAATTCAAAACAAAATACAAATAATGACAATACAAATTACGATACATCAAATTATGGAACAAGTCAACCGGCAAGCACAAATCAGTCATCAAGTTCAAGCAAGCCATCAAGTTCAAGTAAGCCATCAAGCTCAAGCAAGCCAGCAACTTCAAATTCATCATCAAATAAGAATACAAATTATGATAATACAAATTATGATAATTCGAACTATAATTCAAATCAATCATCAAATTCGTCAACAAATACAAGTTCTGGATCACAAAATACGAATACAGGTTCACAAAATTCTAACTATGATCAGAATTCTAACTATAATCAAAGTTCAAGCAATAACCAGGCTTCAAATTATGACCAAAACTCTAATTATGATTCACAACAGAATTCTAATTATGACGATACAAATGATAATTCTAATTACGATGATTAATTAACATAAAATTAATATAAACTTTACAAAGATTGAAAGACATAACTATCTATATAATGTGATATTAACATTATGGGAGAGATAAGTGATGTTAAAAGAGAACAATCTGGAAAACTTATTAATAGCATTAAAAGATGATAATCGTGTGATTGGGGATATTTATGATTTGATGTATAATGAAGTCTATCGTTATATCTATAGTATTGTTCATGCAAAAGAATATGCCCAAGATCTGACCCATGATACTTTTATTCAAATCTATAAAAATGCACATTTATATAAAGGGAGCGGACATGCGAAAGCATGGATCATAACAATCTCTAGAAATATCACTTATATGTCTTTAAGAAAATCAAACAGAGAACAAGTTGTAGATTATCATATTGATTCCGTAGATGAAAGTATAAATGATATACATGATAAGATGATGATTGAAAAGCTGATGAATATTCTGCGTCAGGAAGAAAGAGAAATCATCATCTTACATGTTGTAGAGGGTTTAACCTTTAAGGAAATATCACAAGTGATGGATTTAAAATTGTCAACTGTTCTTAATAAATATCACCGTTCTTTGAAGAAGATTAGAAAGAGTCTGGAGGAATGAGCCTTGAAAAATAAAGATATAAAAAGAAAAATAAAAGAAGAGTTTCAAGATATTCATATGCCTTCAAAGAAAGAAAAACTGCTGGAAGATATTCAATTTGTTCAACCTATTCAAGAAGACAAACATAAAAATAAACATTTCAATATCAAATGGCAGTTATCAATATTAACCATTGCTTGTATATGCATCTTTTCATTTATAACTTTACAAACCCAAGATGCTTATTCCATATCATTTGAAGTTAATCCAAGTATTGAACTTAAAGTCAATAATCAAAGACGTGTTGATGATGTGATTTGTCATAATGATGATGCTGTACTTGTTTTAGATGACATGGATTTAAAAAATACAGATTTGGATGTCGCTGTCAATGCTGTGATTGGAAGTATGTTTAAACATGGCTATATTAGCGAAGCTAAAAATTCAGTCTTGGTCAGTGTACAGGGAAGTGATCAAGAAAAAAGAAATGCATTAAAGCAAGATGTCGCAACGGATGTGAAAGATATATTATCTGGTTATTCATTAGAAGCTTCGGTTGTTTCTCAGGATTATGATTTTTCTAAAGAAAGAGAAGCACTTGCAAAGCAATATGGAATCTCTGTTGGAAAAGTTACATTAATACAAAAATTAATTAATGTTAGTCCTAACTATGATTTTGAAGATTTAATTCATTTATCTATTAATGATTTAAATACATTGATACATTATAAGCATTTGAATTTTAAATCTATTACGATTGATGGTGTGGAAAGTCATAGTGGTTATTTAACAAATGAACAGGTGAAATCAAAAGTTTTACAACATGCACATGTCAATGAAGAAAGTGTTTATGAATATCGTGATGATTTGGATGTTCAGGATAACCAGCTTATATATATTGTTGAATTTACAGATGAATTTGCTAAGTATCATTATAAAGTCAATGCGATTAGTGGAGAGATTGTATCATTTGAAAGTGAAATGTAGAAAGTTTATCAATTCCATTTTATCAGCTGGGGGAGGATAAAATATGATTTTTGAGTATCAGCCAGTCACTTATCGACATGAAATGAAACATAGAATCAATCCACTGGAAGCTCAAATATTAACGAGTCGCTTTGATGTCTTATTTCAACAAGACAAATATAGTCAAAAAGATGGCTTTTATCATGTGCATAGTCTTTATTTTGATACACCTTATGACCAGGCTTTAAAAGAAAAACTGGCTGGTGTTTCTCAAAGAGAGAAATTTCGCATTCGTTATTATAATCATGATTTAAGTTTTATACGTTTAGAAAAGAAAATCAAACATAATGGATTATGTGCTAAACAAACAGCACGTCTATCTGTTGAACAGGTTCAAGATATTTTAAATGGAGAAGTTGATTTTCTATTGAAAAGTGAAAATCCGTTAATGATAGACTTTTACAGTCAAATCAAAGGAAAATTATTACAGCCAAGTGTAATTGTTTCTTATCAAAGACAGGCATATGTTTATGAAATATCACGTGTTCGATTAACCATTGATCATCATCTTTGTACATATCAAAATAAAAAGGATTTTTTAAATCTTAAACATGGAATACCAATTGACAATCATTATATCTTAGAAGTGAAATATAATGAATTTTTACCAGAAATTGTGAAAATGTCAGTACAAGGTATTTCACAAAAAACATCATCATATTCAAAATTTGCGCAATGTCGCATGATGGATTGGTAGAAAGAAGGGGAAGGATGAGTTTTCAGGATATTTTTAAATCAAACTTTTTAGAAAATGTCAATGCAGTGACATTATTAGATATGGGTATTGCGCTTGTTTTAGCTTTTACAATGGGATTGTTTATTTTCTTTGTTTATAAGAAAAGTTATAGTGGATTGATGTATTCATCAAGCTTTGCGACAACGCTTATTGCATTGACAATGATTACAACACTTGTTATTTTAGCAATCACAAGTAATATTATTTTATCTTTAGGAATGGTTGGGGCACTTTCTATTGTGAGATTTCGTACAGCCATTAAAGAACCTATGGATATAGCTTTTCTCTTCTGGAGTATTGCGGTGGGAATTGTTTTGGCAGCAGGACTTATTCCACTGGCAGTCATTGGCAGTCTTTTTATAGGAATCATACTGATTGTTTTTTCAAATCAAAAGAATATTCAAAAACCTTATATTTTAGTTGTCCATTGTGATAATACAGATCATGAACAGATGGCTATGGAATTTATTCAAAGACATGTAGAGGCCTGTTCTTTGAAAAGTAAAAGTATAAAGCCAGATTGTATAGAATTGAATTATGAAGTGAGACTTAAGCAGCAGGAAACACTTTTTATCAATGAATTATCCAAGAAGGAAGGCATTCTTTATACTGTGATGGTTTCTTATAATGGAGATTATATGAATTAGATTATGATAAAAAGTAAGTTTATGGATGTCATTGTCATTGTTTGTATCTGTATATCACTTATATTTACGATTGGCTTTATGTTTTTTGATCATTGGGGAATAGAACCAGCCCACACATCTCCACCATATATGAATAAGCTATTTGATAATCAACGTGTTCATACGATTGATATTGAATTAGATAATCCGGAATCTTTTTTTGATCAGGCAGCAAATAAAGACTATCATGTCTGTACCATAACGATTGATGGAGAAAAATTTGATATGGTTGGATTAAGGGTTAAGGGTCATAATTCATTAGAACTGATTGACAGGTATCAATCAGACCGTTTTAGTCTTAAAATAGAGTTTGATCATTATGATGAAAATTATCATTATTATGGATTAGATAAGTTTACTTTAGACTGTTCTTTTCAAGATAATGCCTATCTTAAAAATTATATGACTTATGATATGATGTCTTTTATGGGAGTCCCCACACCACTCACAAGTTATGTTTGGGTGACAATCAATCAACAGGATTGGGGCCTCTTTCTTGCAATCGAAGAGCCAGAAGAAGCTTTCGCAAGAAGACATTTTGGAAAAGATTATGGCATATTATATAAACCTGGATATACAGATGTTTATGCAGCTAATAAGGATTTAGCACTTCAATATATTGATGACCGTATTGAATCTTATCCTAACCTTTTTGATAATGCGAAATTTGATATTGATAGAGAAGATAAAGAAAGATTAATTCAATCACTTAAAATATTAGATGAAAATAAAGATTTAACCAAAGCTGTCAATATTGATGAAGTTTTAAGATATTTTGTTGTACAGGTCTTTGTGGTGAATTTAGATAGTTATCTGGGGCCAACAGGACATAATTATTTCTTATATGAAGAAGATGGTATGATTTCAATGCTTCCTTGGGATTATAATTTGGCTTATGGAACTTATGCATTAGGAATGCCAAATCCTAGCAATGATACAACGCAATATGTGAATTTTCCAATAAATACGCCTTATACCAAAGAAGTCATGTTAAACAGACCATTGTATCATCATGTGATGCTACATGATGACTATTATCAACAGTATCATGAATACTTTGATCAATTCATAAGTGAATATTTTGAAAGTGGGTATTTTGAAAAGAAGGTTAAAGATACTACAAAAATGATTGATTCTTATATTCAAAAAGATCCGACTGCATTTTGTTCGTATCAGGATCATCTTTTAGGGGTAGAAACATTTCAAGAGTTCTGTCAGTTAAGAGCGCAAAGTGTGAGAGGACAACTCAATGGAACATTACCTTCCACAATTGCCCAACAGGATGAATCTATTATAAGAATTGATGCTTCTCATATTCATTTGGAAGATATGGGAGAAATTCCAGATTTATATACATAAAAGGTGTACTCTTTGTTTTGAGTACACCCTTTTGTTTAATCTAAATCCTGACCATGACTTTCAATGACTTTTTTATACCAATAGAAAGAATCTTTTCTATAGCGATTATAAGTGCCTTGACCTTGATCATCTTTATCTACATAAATAAATCCATAACGTTTTCTCATTTCACCAGTTCCAGCACTGACAAGATCAATACATCCCCAAGTTGTATATCCAATCAAATTCACACCATTATCAATGGCTTTACCCATTTCTTTGATATGATCTCTTAAATAATCAATGCGGTAATCATCATGAATACTTCCATCTTCTTCTAATGTATCATAAGCACCTAATCCATTTTCGACAACCATGATTGGTTTTTCATAACGGTCATAAATCATTTCAAGATAATAACGTAAACCTAAAGGATCTTGTGCCCAACCCCAATCAGAATATGTTAAATAAGGATTTCTCGCTCCCGCAGCAAAGTTACCAGAAACCATATCATCTGTTTCATGTGTTGTTTCAATAGAAGACATATAATAAGAGAATGTATACATATCGACGCAACCATTTCTTAAATCTTCTAAATCTTGTTCAGTGATATCTAATTGAACATGATGTTCATTCCATAATCTTTTCGCAAAAGTTGGATATTTTCCTTTACATTGAACATCTCCACAATAGAAAATACTCTTTTCCCACATATGGCGATTAGCCATAATATCTTGAGGATCACATGTTCCTGGATAAAATGTAATGCCACAAATCATACATCCAATCATATTATTTGGATCAATTTCATGACCAATCTGAACTGCTTTTGCACTTGCAACAAATTGATAATGAAGTTGTTGATAACCTTGTTGATGTTCTTTATCTCCAGCATGATTACCAAAAAGATTTAACATCATAATTGTGTTATTAATTTCATTAAATGTGAGCCAGTATTTCACTAACCCCTGATATTCTTTAAAACAAGTTGTCGCAAAACGCACATAGAAATCAATAAGCTGACGATTGTTCCATCCACCATAATGTTCTTCTAAATATAAAGGTGTATCAAAATGCCAGATTGTCACTAATGGTTCAATACCATGTTTTTTACATTCCAAAAAGACAGAACGATAGAATTCAACACCTTTTGGATTAGGTTGATCTTCATCACCATGAGGATATAAACGTGACCATGAAATAGAAAGTCTAAACATTTTAAATCCCATCTCAGCTAATAATGCAATATCTTCTTTATAATGATGATAAAAATCTACACCATCATGATTAGGATAATAATAATCATCTAAAACAGCATACTTTGCTCCTTCAGGGATAGGTTGACCATTGATGACTTTACCAGGTTTTCCATCCTTATCAATAAATGTCACATATCTTGGTTCTTTCACAGAGCCACCTGTTGTGACATCTGTTTTGGCTGGTCCACGTCCGTCTTCGTTCCATGCACCTTCAGCCTGATTGGCAGCAATCGCACCACCCCATAAAAAATTCTCCTGAAAACTCATATCTTATATTCCTCCTTATACTTTATATTGTAATAGCGAATGATGAAAAAAACAAATACTTAAAAAGAATGTATATATATGCCTTTTACAATATTAAACTTCATAAATAAGTCATAAAGTCAATTTATATTGAAAAGATATTTAGGTTTACTTATTAAAAGTTGTCTAAGAATATACTTTAAAAGATATGAGATTAAGAATTAATTAAAATTTGTTTTTTTGTATATTCTCGTCTTTAATCATGTTACTATTAATGTGAGAAGAGAGTTATAAAATAGGAGGGTTTAAAATGAAAATTCTTGTCTTTGAAAAAGAGGAGCATCTTGATGCTTATGTAGGAGAATATATCTGTCATTTTATTAGAAATCATTCGCAACCAGTTATTGGGTTTGCAACAGGATCAACACCACTTGGAGTTTATCGCTATTTTATAGACAATTATCAGGCTCAAAAAGTAAGTTTTCGTCAGGTCAAAGCATTCAATTTAGATGAATATGTAGGATTAACTCCAAGTCATCCACGTAGTTTTGCATCAGCAATGAAAAATGAACTTTTTTCCCACATTGATATTTTACCTGAAAATATCAATGCTTTAGATGGATCAAAAGAAGATATGATTCAAGAATGTCAAAGATATGAATCTTTGATTGATGCCAATCCTATTGATATCCAAATTTTAGGAATTGGAATGGATGGACACATTGCTTATAATGAGCCAGGAAGTCCACTTGATGGAGCGTGTCATGTTGTGGATTTACATCAGGAATCTATAGAAAGTTCACTTGATTATGGATTTGATCATATTGAAGATGTTCCTACACAAGGTGTCACACAGGGAATTGGCACAATCATGAAAGCAAAACAACTGATCATGATGGCTAAGGGAGAAAAGAAAGCTGATTTAGTGAAAAGAATGATTTATGGTGAAGTGACACCAGATTTTCCTAGCTCTATTATTCAAAGACATCCAAATGTGATTGTCTGCCTTGATAGAAGTGCAGCGAGTCAATTGAAGGAGGAAGATTATGAAAAGCGTTAAAATTGTAACAATTGGTGGTGGTTCTTCCTATACACCAGAGCTTATTGAAGGATTTATCAAAAGATATGATGAATTACCTGTTAGAGAATTATGGCTTGTTGATATTGAAGAAGGGAAACATAAGTTGGAAATTGTAGGAAATCTTGCAAAAAGAATGGTGAAAAAAGCAGGAATCCCTATGAAGATTTATATGACTCTTGATCGTCAGGAAGCATTGAAAGATGCAGATTTTGTCACAACTCAATTTAGAGTTGGGCAATTAGATGCGAGAGAAAAAGATGAATTGATTCCTTTAAAATATGGTGTCATTGGACAAGAAACAAATGGTCCGGGAGGTATGTTTAAAGCTTTAAGAACAATACCTGTTATCTTTGATATTATTAAAGATTGTGAAAAATTATGTCCAAACGCATGGATTATTTCATTTACGAATCCATCGGGTATTAATGCCGAAGCTGTTTTTAGACATACAGGATGGAAGAAATTTATTGGTTTATGTAATGGACCAGTGAATATGATTAAAGATATTGAACATATTTTAAATGTTCAAGACAATGATGAATTAGATGTTAAAATCGGTGGTATCAATCATATGATTTATGCATTAGATATTACATTGAATGGAGAAAATGCGAATCGAAAATTGATTGATACAATGATTGATCAGGGAAATAGTGAATCTTTGAAAAATATTGTAGATATACCTTGGTCAAAAGAGTTTTTAAATAGTTATGGATATTTAGGTATTGGATATTTACGCTATTACTTACAAAAACAACAAATGTTAGAACATTGTCAGGAAGATGCTGCAAAAGGACAATGTCGAGCACAAGTTGTTAAAAAGGTTGAAAAAGAATTATTTGAAAAATATAAAGATGAAAATCTTGATGTTAAACCAAAAGAATTGGAACAACGTGGTGGAGCATATTATAGTGATGCAGCCTGCAACTTGATTTCGTCATTATATAATGATAAAGGTGATATACAAGTTGTTGATACATTAAATAAAGGTGCTATTTCTAATATGCCTGATGATGTTGTGGTGGAAGTGAGCTGTAAAATCACAAAAGATGGACCTGTTCCTATCCCAGTCGGAGAGCTTCCTTTACAAACAGTTGGTTTAATTCATCAGTTAAAAGCTTTTGAAATTTTAACAACAAATGTTGCATTAAGTGGAAATTATGATGATGCATTAGTTGCGATGACAATTAACCCTCTTGTTCAAAGTGAAATCACTGCTAAAAAGATATTGGATGAAATGCTAGAAGCCCATAAAAAATACCTACCTCAATTTTATAAATAATAATAAAAAGACTTCAATTGAATTTTGAAGTCTTTTTCGATATTTATATTTCATCCTGTGTTTCAATTGTCACAAGAATATCATTTTCTAAGATAGGCGTTGTTCCATTAGGGATAATAGATTGATGATTTCTTTGAATCATGATAATTAACTGTTTAGCAGGTAAAGAAATATCCTTAACAAGCTTATCTTTCCATTTATGTGATGAATGAATATGGGTTTCATCTAAACGAATGTTTTCCCTGTTTTCAAATTTCTTTGCGGCTAAAACAAGTAAATCTCCTTCTAATATTTCTGTATCACCATTAGGAATCAAAGTTTGGTGATCTCTTGCGATTAAAATAACTAACAAATCATCAGCATTAATATCTTTAAGCTTTAGATTTTTAAAATGATGATGATGACCTATTTTCATTTTCACAAAACACATATCATTATCTTCCTGATAATCATTAAATGTACGTAATATATCAACTTGTGGGTTAATCATATGACATTTCTTTGAAATCCATGGTAGAAGTGAGCCTTGAATAGAAAGTGAAAATAAGACAATACAAAAGACAAGATTAAATAAATCAAATGGTAAATCAACTTGATAAAGCACAGCGTATATCGCAAAGACGATTGATGCTACACCTCTTAATCCTGCCCATGATACAACGGCCATTTGTCGCAATGGTGAACGAAACATACCAAGGAGTACAGAAATTGATAAAGGACGAGCTACAAATGTTAAGAAAATCATAATCAAAATGGCAGGAATAATAACTTCTGGAAGTTCGGATGGTGTGACAAGTAATCCTAGTAAAAAGAAGATTAAGACTTGTGCCATTTTTGTAAGAGTTTCATAAAAATGAACCATGTCTTTTTTATGGGGAATATAACTATTACCTAAAATGATGCCACAAATATAAACACTTAAATATCCATTTCCACCAATCAGATTAGAAAAAGCATAAGTGATAATACTACTCGCAAAAATAATAACTGTATTTTCATAGCTTTCATTGACATGAACTTCATTTAAAATTTTCACTATGATTTTTCCAATACAAAAACCACATAATAAACCAAAGATGATTTGTTGAAAAATCATAACTGGTAAAGATATGTTTTGTCCTGTCATAATCATAATCACAGATATTGTTAACATATATGAAACAGGGTCATTCGATCCTGATTCAATTTCTAATAGTGAGTCTGTTCCATACTTTAAAGATAAATGACGAGAACGTAAAATGTTAAAGACAGATGTAGCATCAGTAGAAGAAATGACGGATCCAATTAATAAACTCTGTAACCATGATAAATCTAAAACATAATAAACAAATCCCGCAACCAGCAATGCTGTTAATAAGACACCCAGTGTTGATAAGACAATAGATTTGATAATCACTGGTTTGGCTACTTTCAAATTGGTTCCAAAACCACCAAAGAACATAATGAATATCAAACTGGTTGAACAAATCATTTCGGCAATCTGATAATCATTAAAAACAACACCTAAAATACCATTTTCACCTAAAAGCATGCCTAAAAGAATAAAAAACAAAAGAGAAGGAATAGCCAATTTATCTAAAAAACGATTTAATAAAATACATATAAGAATAACACATCCAACTAATACAAAATATAAATCCATCGCATCATCTCCTTTTTCCAAACTATATCATATATTTGTGTATCCCATAATAACAAAAGATGAAAAAACGAAAATCTTTGTATAGAGAATAAATACTATACAAAGATTTTATTCATTAATAAGTTTTAAACTGTTCGTTATAGTAAGCTTAATAACAGACAGTATGAGCTATATCTGGTGAAGGAAGATAAGCATAGTACTCTTGAATTTGTTGACTTAAATCAAATGAATGGGATGAGTGATTTAAGATATGATTTTGTATTTGAGGTGGAAATAGCCTTTGAATAGAATCAATATAAAGATCTCCACTTTCCGGCGTTTCACATTGAATGACCTGGTTATCTTTGTAAGTGATTTTATAAGGAATAGAAAAGCTTTCGTCTTGAATAAGTTCATCATTCAAAACATAGAAACTTTCTAAATGTATCCACATAAAGATATGTTGATAATGACCTGTTTCTTCAATACCATAAGGAATATAATCTGTAAAAATATGATAGTCTTCCTTATCTTTATGATAAGAAGCATTCTTTTGTTTGGATATGACATAGTCTAAGGCTTTGGAATATAGTGTGTCTTCTTTTGCAACATGTGTCATCGAATCCTTTGTTATTGGACTTAAACAAAATAGACAGATGATTATCATAATGATGACCAAAAGTGATAAGCTGATTACTTTTTTCATGAATGAAACTCCTTTTCTAATTTAATGCACAATAACCTGTTTTTTCAATAATATATTGTCCCTGTGAAGAGAGAAGATAGTCTTTTAATTTTTTAACATTTTCTTTCTGATTTGATTTTAAAGTCACACAATATAAATAAGTAGATATAGGATATGTCTGATTTTTAATATTTTCAGTCGTTGGCTCAACACCATCAACAGATAATATTTTTACATTTTGTTCTTGATGAAGCCCTTCTAAAAAGTATCTAAATGTATATCCAATGGCATCTTTTTCACCATTATATTGGGCTGTATCAGTAATAATACCAGTCATTGCTGAAACATATTCATATTGAAGAGGTTCCTTTAATGAAACATCTCCCATGAAATGGGTCATCATAGATTGACTGCCAGATCTTTCAGGTCTTTGAAAAGCAAGAATATCTTTGTTTAGTCCACCAACTTTCTGCCAGTTTGTTATATCACCATGATAAATATCTTTAATTTGTTGAGTCGATAGATTAGATACAGGATTATCTTTATTCACAAAGAAGACAAAAGCTTCCTGACCGATAGGTGTATATTCAAATTCGACACCAGCTTCTTTGGCTTCTGCTAATTGTGATTTTGAAGGTTTTGCGCCAAAGAACATATCAATATTCCCATTGATTAAACGGGTATAACCAACAGATGTATTAGTAAATGTGACAATTTTGCCATTAGTATTATAATAATTGTAGTCTTCTGACTCACTATATGCTTTTTCTATTTGATCAATATCTTTATAAACGGCTTTCGCAATAGCACTATAAACAGGATAACAAGCTTCCGCACCATCAAGAACAGGCATATCTTCTTCATTTTCAATGATAAAGGTACTTGGTTCTTGAAGTTCTACAAGTTGACTATCTTCAGTATATGGATAAAAAGGAGATAAGTCAGTGCAGGAATAACCATTCATATAGTCAAAGCCATGACCACCACTATATTTTCTGGCAGGTGATGTTTGGTATACATAAAAACTTGTTGTACAAAGAAGGACTAGACATAGAATTTTAACGATGTATTTCTTTATAGGAATTTGAGCTTGACTAAAAACATAAAGACTTACTAATTGAATGAACAAAAGAAGAATAGGACCAAATATCATTAACTGATAATGGGCAGTCAAGGAGCATAGAAGTAAAAATAAAGCAAAAGGAAAATAGAGTATGTAGTAATAATTCCATAACTGAGAAGAAAGATATCCTTGAGATAATAAACTGACAATGGTTAAGCAAACTAAAATGATAAGGATGATTGTTAATTGGATTTGAAATTGATGTGGATAAAGACGATTTTTTCTTTTCAGATAGTAAGTAAACAATACAACAAGGATTGCCATAATGATAAAGGCGGTCGTGGGCATAATGAAAAGACAAATGAAAGATAAAACGAAATAAAGAAGAACATAGCGAAAAATAAAGTATTTAAGATAGTCTTTCATAATGGATATCACCTCTTAAAGATATTGTACTATAAAGATGTGTATAACAAATGAAAATATATTTTTGTTTAACATAAAATTAATAAAATATTTATAAAAATGAGTCGAACAAAAATAAAAATTATGACATTCTATGAAAAGATGACATATGAAGGAGAATGATTTATGAGTGTTATAAAGAAATATTTTCATGTTTTGATTTGTTTGATATTACTGGTTATAGGGTGTTTATTTATGATGAATCGTCAAAGTCAAGATTTTTATAGTTATCTTATTCAAGATATATCAAAAAGAGATAGTCATTTTGAAACGATTGAAAAAGTAAAATATCAGGATAATTTGTATTTTATAGTTTATCAAGACGATCAAGCTCAAAGTCATTTGCTTATTTATGAAAATGTTCATAATTTATGGATGGATAACTATCAATTTTGGGGAGAGAGTTCTTCTTCCCAGGACATAGATACTTTCAATTATGCAGATTCTCATCAGGCTATGGTTGTTGTTTATGGAAAGAATAAACAAAATGCCTCTCAATATTCTTTTGTGAATAATGGGAAAGTTTATAAAAAAGAAATGAATGATTCCTATATTCTTGATATTTATATGTTAGAGGGGAGTTCATGTCATATAGCTGATTGGACTTTATATGATCAAAATCATCAAATTATACAAAATTGAAAAAATCAGCCTTGATGGGCTGATTTATTCTGTTTCAACTAAGATACAGGCAAGAATAGGTGTAATGCCTTGATCTTTCATATATTGTAATAATTGATCATCATATGTTCCTGGTTGCATCCATGCATAACGAATACCAATGCCAGACATTTCATCAATGTAATCATAGGCATATTTTGGATTGACCACAAAAACCACAACATCAATAGGATGATCAATAGCCTCTAAATGAGGATAAATATGATAATCATCTATATTTTGATAGATAGGGGATACACCATAAGTCTGATATCCCTTTTCTAATAAACGCTTAAAGATTTTATAACCGTATTTTTCTTGATTAGGAGTGACTCCTACAACTGCAAAATGATAATATTTTTCTAATATGTCTTTAGGATTCATAAGTTTTCACCTCAAAAGTATTATAGCATATGCTTCATTTTATGTGCAACAAAACTTCAAGATACCTAAAAGTTTTATCTATTAAGAATGTATGAATAATTCAATTTGATAATATGAATATTTTGTGCTAAGATGAAACAGATTAAAGGAGTGTGAGGGAAAATGTATGATGTCATTGTTGTAGGAGGAGGACATGCAGGAATTGAAGCATGTTTAGCTACGTCAAGAATAGGGAAGAAAACATTGTTAGTGACATCGAATTTTGAAAATGTAGGATCTATGCCTTGTAATACTTCTATCGGTGGACCAGCAAAAGGAATTATTGTCAGAGAGATTGATGCTTTAGGTGGTCAGATGGGGAAAACAACGGATGCGACATACTTGCAAATGAAGATGTTAAATACGGCCAAAGGACCAGGAGTTCAATCATTACGTGCTCAGGCAGATAAAAAAGCTTATCCACGTTATATGCAAAATGTCTTAAAACAACAGGAAAACTTAGATATCATAGAAGCTATGGTTGAAGGGTTAATCATTGAAAATCAGACAGTTAAAGGAGTCACTTTAGCTGATGGCACAGCTTATGAGGGACAAACTGTCATTTTAACAACAGGAACTTATTTAAAAGCTGAAGTCATGGTTGGAGATCAAAAGACACCAAGTGGACCTGATCAGGAAAAGCCATCATTGTATTTATCTGATCAACTGAGAGATTTAGGCTTCCGTATTCAAAGACTGAAAACAGGAACACCTCCAAGAGTAGAAATCAACAGTGTGGATTATTCAAAAACACAATTACAGCCAGGCACTGACGAACCTCTTGCATTTAGTTATGAAACAACAACATTTGTTCCTATTGAAAAACAAACTCCTTGTTATTTAACATATACAAATGAAACAACACATCAAATTATTAAAGATAATTTATCAAGATGTAGTATGTATTCAGGGATTGTCAAAGGAATAGGACCAAGATATTGTCCTTCTATTGAAGATAAAGTTGTGAAATTTTCTGATAAACCACAACATCAGATTTTCTTAGAACCAGAATCCAAAGAAATGAATACCATTTATGTTCAAGGTTTTTCAACATCCATGCCTCATGATATTCAAGAACAAATGATACGTACGATTCCAGGATTGGAAAACTGTCAGATTTTAAAATATGCTTATGCGATAGAATATGATGCGATTGATCCATTACAATTATGGCCATCATTAGAAACAAAAGTGATTAAAAATCTTTTTACAGCAGGACAAATCAATGGAACAAGTGGTTATGAAGAAGCAGCAGCTCAAGGATTAATGGCAGGTATTAATGCTGTGAAGGCAATCAATCATGAAGAACCATTAATTTTAAAAAGAAATGAGGCTTATATTGGTGTCATGATTGATGATTTGGTTACAAAAGGAACAAAAGAACCCTATCGTATGTTAACATCACGTGCTGAATATCGTTTATTATTAAGACATGATAATGCGGATGAAAGATTAAGACAATATGGATATGATGCAGGTCTTGTTAGAGAGGAAGTTTATCAGGCTTATTTAGAAAAGATGAATCATATTCATAATGAAATAGAAAGATTAGATACTATTCGTTTTACACCAAAACATGAAATCAATGAATTATTAGTACAATTAGGATCTACACCTTTAAAAGAAGGTATCAGTGCTAAAGGATTATTACAGAGACCAGAGATGGATTATCAGAAGTTAAAACCATATATTGAGGATGCTCATTTGACATTAGAAGAAGAAAAAAGAGTGACAATTCTTATTAAATATAAAGGATATATTGATAAGACTTTAAGACAAGTAGAAAAACAACGAAAAATGGAAGAAAAACAGATTCCTCAAGATATTGATTATGAAGATGTTTTAAATCTTTCTTTGGAAGCAAAACAAAAGTTATCTGAAATTCGACCAGTCACAATTGCTCAGGCATCACGTATTTCAGGAATCAATCCAGCTGATATTTCAGTCTTGTTGATCTATTTAAAACAACATTATTAAGAGGTATATATGAATCAGGAACAATTTATACAAGCCCTTTTAGATAAAGGTATCACTTTAACATCAAAACAACTTGAACAGTTTGAACTTTATTATCAAACATTAGTTGAATGGAATCAAAAAATGAATTTAACAGCCATTACTCAAAAAGAAGATGTTTATTTGAAACATTTCTATGATTCATTAACGATTTCATTTGATTATGCTTTGTCCAATCAATCTTTATGTGATGTAGGCGCAGGAGCAGGTTTCCCTTCTATTCCTTTAAAGATTGTCTATCCAGAATTAAAAGTTACTATAGTTGATTCACTTTCAAAGCGTATTACATTTTTAAAACATTTAATCCAAGTTTTAGATTTAAAAGATGTTGATGCTATAAGTGCGAGAGCTGAAGAATATGCAGTTAAACATCGTGAATCATTTGATATTGTCACAGCAAGAGCAGTCGCAAGATTAAATATTTTAGATGAATTATGCTTGCCTTTAGTGAAAGTTGATGGAGATTTTATAACTTTAAAAGGATTAAAAGCTCAAGAAGAGTTACAGGAAGCTATGCAGGGTATAGAAAAATTAGGTGGAGAAGTCATGAAACAGGAAAGCTTCACATTAACAGATGAAAATGATCATCGTTGTAACATCTATATACATAAAGTGAAGAGTACACCTTCTCAATACCCTAGAGATTTTAGTAGAATTAAAAAGAAACCATTATAACGCATCAGTTGATGCGTTTTTTCGTACATGATGATTTGATAAGCTTTTATATAATAAAAATCAGCTTTATATCATATAAAGCTGATTGAGGGGATATATGAACTATTTTATAGCATTATTCATATTTGTCTTATTGTATAAGATTCTATATATAGATACAACCTTCGTTTTTTTATCTACACCATAAAATACAATATAATTCCCTACTATAAAATATCTATATTGTTTCTTGAGTGGTTTTATAAAATCGTAATATTGATAAATTTCTGGATTTGTTTTTAATAGTTCTATTTTCTTTTGTACTTCATTGACTAATTTATGAGCTACAGGTTTATTATCAAGTTTTAATGTGATATATTTTACAATATCATTCAAATCGTCTTTAAATAATTGTAAATATTCTATTTTGTATTCATTCATTAAAGACTATCAATGAATTCATGCAAGTTATTAAATACTTCTTCATGGCTTAATCGTTTAGTATTTAATTCAGCATAAATTTTCGCTTCTTTCATTTTTAAATATATTTCATTGTTTTCAATCATTTCTTGATAAGCCTCCATACTCATGAGAACCATGTCTCCATATCCATTCTTTGTTAGATAAATAGGCTGGTTGCTTTCATGTATCTCTTTTGATATTTCAGTTAATTTCGTTCTCAAATCAGATATTGGTCTAATTGTAATATGTTCCATAATGAATCACCTCATTTATAGTATATCATATTTCTATATATATTTATACATAAATATATATAGAAATATAAAATGATAGAGAAAATAGTGTTGTTTATCATGGTTATGATTTATTGATGTGATTGTTTCATTGATTTGGATAGATCGTGAGAAGAAAAGATTTAATATTTACAAATAACAACTTCATAGATGATTAATTATCTAAATATGTAAACTTTTCTTCTATTTTGACTTATAAACAATTATAATAAAAGTATAGAAATCTAATAGGGGAAAGGGGAAATCATTATGCGTTGTGATGTATGTGATACAAAAATACCACCGGGAGCAGATAGGTGTCCAAATTGTGGCTATCGTGTTAGACACAGTTCAACAGCGACTCATACGCAGGCAACATCTGCAAATTATCCAGAGCCAGAAGTTTTTAAACCAAAACGTAATAAAAAAATTTATATACCACGTAGAGAAAAAACACGTAATCGTTCTCAACGAACAAAAACATCTACTTTTAGAAAATACATTATTTTTATAGTGGCATTGATTGCTGTTGTTCAGATGGCATCTGTTTTTATTGGAAATATTGTAAGTAATTATAATAGCCATAACTATACAGAAATTGAAGGAGAATCATTTCAGGAAGGTATTGATAATGGAGATGATGATGGAACAATGCAGATTGCATTGGATTATGAAAATGATTTGAAAACTTTCTTTAGTGATGAGTTGTTATTGCAAGATGTAGAGGCGAATGAAAATTATTATATTTATGGAGATAATTTAAGTGCTTCTACTAATGTATATGGATCTGATGATGTCATAAATTTAACAGCTTCTATTAGTTTTCAAAATCAGGAACCTTATCATCAATCTATAACATTATCATGGAATAATCAAGGAACGATTAGAGAAAATGACCTCAATTTAGATCAAGCACAGATAGAAAAGATTAATGAAAAGTTTAATATTGATATTTTTGGAGCTATTGAGGAATATAAATCAAAATTAAAAGTTGATGAAGATGATAATACACGTTTTGTTGTGAGTGATTATAAGGATGATGAAAGCATTTATTTGAGTGAATCTTATGGAATTGATGATGAATATTTCATTTATTTATCTTTAGGACAGGACATTGGTGATAACTAATGTCTTTTTATTTTCTCAATGAGAAAATGTATTGAAAACAATAAAAAATAATATATAATAAGATTAAACAATAAATACTAATAAAGGAGGATGAGAATGTTTGCGAAGGAAAGACAGGATGATATTGTTGAACAGGTGAATCAATCAGGCAGTGTTAAAGTCAAAGATTTAAGTTTGAAATATCAGGTTACAGAAGATTGTATACGTAAAGATTTGGCTGTCTTAGAGAAAAAAGGATTATTAAAAAAGACATATGGTGGAGCCATGAGTATTCGTACGAATCCTCATTTGTATAGCAGTTTACAACGTAAAGATATGAATAATGAAGAACGTATAGTCATTGCTGATAAAGTCATTTCATTATTAAAAAATCAGGATACTATTTTTCTGGATATCTCAAGAACGCATGTAGAGGTCGCTAAACTGTTAAATCAGTCGACATTAACGCTTAATGTCATCACCAATATGATAGAGATTTTAGATCTTTTAAGACATAATAAAAACATATCTGTTATTTTTATTGGCGGTGAACTGAATAAGGAAAGAGATGGTTTCTGGGGAGGATTATCTGTGCAGATGATTCAAAACTTTAAGATTGATAAGGCGTTTCTAGGTGTTGTAGGTGTTGATATGAATCATGGAAAGATTTCTACTTATTATGTGGAAGATGGTTTGATGAAACAGGCTGTTATGAAACAAAGTCAAATGAATTATATTGTATGTGAAGAAAGAAAACGAAGAGAAGATGGTCAATTTATCTATGGAAACTTAGAAGATTTAGATGGCATGATTGTAGCGGGTTCTTTAAATAAAGATGATCAAAAATATATCAAAGAGTATGACATAGATATCATATAGGAGGAAGCTATGGAAAAATTAATGAGTCAAAGAATTCAAATCTTAAAAGATAAAATGTTATCAGCACCACGTTATGCATCTATTGAACAGGCACGTATTATTACACGTGTTTATCAGGAAAATGAACATTTATCTATTCCTAAAAAAAGAGCCTTATCTTTAAAAGCAGCTATGGAAGAATTGGAAATAGGTTTTGAAAAAGAAGAGTTAATTGTTGGTAATCGTACAAAGGGTGTGAGATATGGTGTTGTTTTTCCAGAAAGTGGATGTTCATGGGTCAACAACGAATTTGAAACATTACCAACTCGACCACAAGATCAGTTTCATGTAAAAGAAGAAGATATTCAAGAATTTAGGGAAAAGATTTATCCTTATTGGAAAGGAAAATCAATGGAAGATGTCATTAAACATCATGGCGGTCAGGAAATTCAAAGTATTGCTAAGGTTGTAAAAATCAATCAAAAAGATCATGCTCAAGGTCATATTTGTCCTGACAGCGCATTATGGTTAAAGATGGGACCATTAGGAATCATGAATCAGGCTCAAGAAAAATTAAAGACATGTGAGGAATCACAAAAAGAGTTTTATGAATGTGTTGTTCTGGTTATGCAGGGTGCCTGTACATTTATGAAAAGATATCATGATATGATTATGGAAAATATTGATGAAGTGGAAGAACCTTATCAACAATCTTTAAGAACAGTCGCAAACAATTGTTTAAATCTCACAAAACGTCCACCTGAAACATTCCATGAAGCTGTGCAATCCTTATGGTTTTTATTCGTCCTATTGCATATGGAATCTAATGCGTCTTCTTTTTCTCCAGGAAGAATGGATCAATACTTATATCCTTATTATCAAAAAGATATAGAATCAGGAAAGATATCTATGGAAGATGCTTTAGACATCTTAGAATGTTTATGGTTAAAATTTAATCAGATCGTTTATTTACGTAATCAAAATAGTGCCAAATATTTTGCAGGATTCCCCATTGGATTTAATATTGCGATTGGGGGCGAGGATGAAAATGGTAATGACACCTATAATGAGCTTTCTTTACTTTGTTTACAGTGCCAATATGATTTAGGACTACCACAACCGAATTTATCAGTACGTTTAAATCGCAATAGTTCTCATGAGCTGATGCAAAAAGCCATTGAGGTTGTATCCAAAGGAAGTGGTATGCCACAATTCTTTAATGATGAAGCCATTGTTCATGCGTTAATGGAACTAGGTATTGAAAAGAAAGATGCTTTAAATTATGCAATCGTAGGTTGTGTAGAATTAACAACACATGGCAACAATTTAGGTTGGTCTGATGCAGCTATGTTTAATTTGAATAAAGCTTTGGAATTGACATTGAATCATGGCAAGTGTTTATTGACACATGAACAGATTGGATTGGATCTAGGAGGATTGGATACTTATCAGACATTTGAAGATTTAGAAAAAGCCTTTCAACAACAAATTGATTACTTTATAGACAAGATGATGCAATGTGAAGTCATCGTTGAAAAAGCTCATCAAGATTGTTTACCAACAGCTTTCTTATCATCAGTTATTGACGATTGTCTAGAAAATGGTTTAGATGTCACAAAAGGTGGAGCTAAATATAATCTATCTGGTATTCAAATGATTCAAATCGCAAACTTGGCAGATTCTTTAGCTGCTATGAAACAATTGGTTTATGATGATCAGGTTATTGATGCTAAGGAATTACTAGCAGCCTTACAATCAGATTTTAAAGGATATGAAATCATTCAGACAATGTTGTTAAATAAAGTGCCTAAATATGGAAATGATGTAGAATGGGTTGATCGTTTAGGAGCTAAATGGGCTGAGTATTTTAGATCAAGAATGAAAGATTATACGAATTATCGTGGTGGCCCATATCATACAGGTATGTATACAGTTTCAGCTCATGTTCCAATGGGAGAAAATGTTGGCGCTTCTCCTGATGGAAGAAATGCTTTAACGCCATTAGCTGATGGGGGTATGTCCCCTGTTTATGGACGTGATTTGAAAGGTCCAACAGCAGTTTTAAAATCAGTATCACGTTTAAACAATAGTTTAACAACGAATGGTGGCTTATTGAATATGAAGTTTTTACCAGAGTTTTTTGAAACAAAAAATGGAATGAACAAATTTGAAAACTTTTTAAGAGCTTTTGTTGATTTAAAAGTTACACATATTCAGTTCAATGTTGTCAGACGTGAAGATCTCGAAGATGCCCAGATTCGTCCTCAACTTCATAAATCATTAACAATACGCGTGGCAGGATATACAGCTTATTTTGTAGAGTTAGCGCATAAATTACAGGATGAAATCATTGAAAGGACAACATATGACAACATCTAAAGCATTAGTGTTTGATATTAAAAGATTTGCTGTACATGATGGGGATGGTATTAGAACAACCATTTTCTTTAAAGGTTGTCCCCTTCATTGTATATGGTGTCAAAATCCCGAGGGTATATCACCACAAAGACAACCTGTTTATTTTCAAAACAATTGTATACATTGTCGCTGTTGTGAAAAGTATGCAAAAGCAGGACAAATGATTTATCAAAATGATAGACCTTATTTCAATAAAGATTATCAAGGTGATTTTGATCAATTAATTCATGTCTGTCCATCGGCTGCAATTCGTTATGACAGTCAATATTATGATGTTGATATGCTGATGAAAGAAATTGAGTCTGATCGTGTTTTTTATCGTGATAGTGGTGGAGTAACTTTTTCTGGTGGAGAACCATTTATGCAGGGAGAGTTCTTAATTGATATTTTGAAACGTTGTCACCAACAATGTATTCACACTGCCATTGAAACAACACTTTATACGTCATTAGATTTCATTCAAAAAGCATTACCATATCTTGATCAGATTTATATTGATTTAAAAATCAATGATGAAGATATGCATCAAAAGTATGTTGGAGGTTCATTATCAACAATCAAAAAACATATTCAATATGTCTTAGAAAGTGAACATAGACATAAAGTGATTATCAGGACACCATTGATTCCTCAAATCACTGCAACAGAACAAAATATTCAATCTATTAGTCAATTTTTATCGCATATTTATCCAGATGTCCAATATGAATTACTCAATTATAATCCCTTGGCATCTGCTAAATATGAGTGGGTTGATTTTGATTATGGGATTGATTCAAAATATAAGAAATTAACAGATGAAGAAATGGAAACATTTTATCAAATTGTTTATCAAAATGGTATCAAAAATTTAATCAAAGAATAACAGGAGGAGAAGATTATGGAATTTATTATTGATACAGTTGATTTAGAAGAAATTAAGGAAGCCGTTGCTTATATGCCTATCGTAGGTGTTACAAGCAATCCTTCTATTGTCAAGAAGACAAGCCCAGAGGATTTCTTTGCACATATGCGAGCAATCAGAGATATTATTGGAAAGGATAGAAGTCTTCATATTCAGGTGATTTCTAAGGATTGTCAAAGCATGGTCAAGGAAGCACATAGAATTCTTGAAGAAATAGATAGACAGGTCTATATCAAAGTACCCGTATCTTATGAAGGAATCAAAGCGATTAAGATGTTGAAGGAAGAAAACATTCATGTCACAGCGACAGCGGTCTATGATTTGATGCAGGCTTATATGGCACTGGCAGCAGGGGCAGACTATATTGCGCCATATGTCAATAGAATTGGAAATCTAGGAGCAGATCCAATGGAGCTCATCAATGAATTATCAAATCGTATTGTCATGGATGGATATGATACAAAGATAGTCGCAGCATCATTCAAGGGAGTGCAACAGATTAGAGATGCCTTCAATTATGGAGCGCAGTCCATTACAGCACCAGTAGAGATCTTGAAACAGATTTTCAAGAATCCAAGCATAGAAAAAGCAGTAGATGATTTCAATGCCGACTGGTATAGCATGTATGGAGAAGGCAAAGGAATATGCGATTTATAAGACGAGGAAACTCGTCTTTTATGTTATAATGAAACTAAGGATGTGGAATGATGGATAAGTATTTATATATCAAACAGTTATTTGAAAATATGCAAGATCAAAATCAAGCTTTATCTATGGCCCAATATATGAAAAATCAGTTTGTTTTCTACGGAATACCAACCCCTCAAAGAAGAAAGCTTTATAAAGATTTTTTGAAACAGGAAAAGAAACACAAACAAATTGATTGGGATTTTTTAGATTTATGTTATCAAGATTCCCATAGAGAATTTCAATATTTTGTCTGTGATTATTTAAAAATGTTTCAAAATCAATTGGTTTATGAAGATATTCAGCATATGAAAGTTTATATAAAAGATAAACAATGGTGGGATTCTATTGATAATTTTGATACGATTATTGGTCAAATTGGATTAACAGACCAACGTGTTGATGATTTAATGCTGGAATGGTCATTAGATGATGACTTTTGGCTAAGAAGATTAGCTATTGATCATCAGTTAGGACGAAAAGAAAAAACAAATACCATCTTGTTAGAAAAGATTCTTGTGAATAATTTGAATAGTCATGAGTTTTTTATCAACAAAGCGATAGGCTGGATATTAAGAGATTATTCTAAAACAAATCCACAATGGGTTCGTGATTTTATTCAACAATATCATGAAAAAATGGCTAAACCTTCCATTAAAGAAGGCAGTAAGTATATATGATAGAATCTGATAGAGATTATTTTTTGAAGAAAATCAATAAGGAAAGGAAGTATTGAAAATGATAATGATAGGTGTTCTAGGCATTGTTTCATGTATGATTATTTTATATGTCATAGTAAGTCAAAATCGTTATTTTCAATGTCAACATTGTCATCGAACATGGAAACCTCACTTTTTTCAGGTTATAGGCAATGTGAATCGTCAGGTTCAAGATTATCATGTTCAATGTCCTTATTGTCATACGATTCAAAATATCAAGCTTTCAAAAAAGAAATAAGTTGTGTTAGAATAAAAAGTAAGAAAAGAGGTTAGGCGTATGAAGGAAATCATTTTAGGAAGTACAGGTATTCAAGTTGTACAAAATGGGTTTGGAGCATTACCTGTTCAAAGAGTTTCTAAAGAAGAAGGGGTCACTATTATAAGAAAAGCCTATGATGGAGGAATGCGTTTTTTTGACACAGCAAGAGCTTATAGCGACAGTGAAGAAAAATTAGGAGAAGCATTACATATTTATCCGCGTAGTAGCTATTATATTGCAACAAAGACAATGGCAACGACACCTGAGGAATTTTGGAAGCAATTGGACACATCATTATCGTTATTGAAAACGGATTATGTGGATATTTATCAGTTTCATTGTGCTTCACAAGTTTATGCACCAAATGATGGAACAGGTATGTATGAATGTATGTTAGAAGCTAAAAAACAAGGGAAAATCAGACATATTGGAATCACTGCTCATCAGTTACAAGTTGCATTAGATGCTGTTGATTTTCATCTCTATGAAACAATTCAATTCCCTTTTAGTTATTTATCATCTCAAAAAGAAATAGAACTGGTTCAAAAGAGTCAAGAAGCTAATATGGGATTCATTGCGATGAAAGGGTTAGCTGGAGGATTAATTAATCAGTCACGTCCAGCAATGGCTTATATGAGTCAATTTGATAATGTTTTACCTATTTGGGGAATTCAAAAAGAAAGTGAATTAGATGAATGGTTATCCTATATGCAGGATACACCGGTTCTTGATGATGAAATGAAGGCATTTATAGAAAAAGAAAAAATAGAATTATCAGGTGATTTCTGTCGAGGATGTGGATATTGTATGCCATGTCCAGCAGGTATTATGATTAATCAATGTGCCCGTATGTCATTGATGTTAAGAAGAGCACCATCACAAAACTGGTTGACTGAAGATATGCAGGCAGAAATGAAAAAGATTGAAGGTTGTTTGCATTGTGGTCAATGTTCAAGTCGATGTCCTTATGAATTAGATACCCCAGCACTGCTTCAAAAGAATTATGAAGATTATCAGAAAGTCTTATCTGGTGAAGTGAAAGTTCAATAACAGCATGATTTCATGCTGTTATTTTTTTGAAACATGTTATAATAAAAATAATAGTGGAAAAGGAGAGACAATATGAGCAAGATTATATTTTTAGATGTTGATGGAACATTAATTGATTATGAGGCAAAATTACCAGCTTCAGCTGCTCAGGCAGTTAATCAGGCACGTGCAAATGGACATAAAGTTTATATTTGTACAGGTTGTTCAAAAGCTGAAATTGAACAGAGAAACCTTTGTGAATTAGATGGTATGATTGGTGGGAATGGAGCTTATGTAGAAGATCATGGGCATGTTGTGATGCATCAGGGATTATCAAAGGAAGATGTCAAACATATTGTAGACTGGTGTAATGAAAGACATTTAGGATTTTATTTAGAAGCCAATAGTGGTATGTATTGTAATGATTATATGTTGGAACAGGGACCAGAAACAATGGTGAAATATGCACAGGGTAAAGGTGCAGATTTAACGAAAGCTAAAGAATCTTCAGAGAAGTTTATGGATGGTTTTATTCATTTGCAGGGAGAAGATTTATATCGAGATGATGTGAATAAAATTAGTTTTATTTTAAGTCGTTATCAAGATCATTTAGATTCTCAAAAAGAATTTCCTCATTTGATTGCGAATACATGGGGAGGTAAGGGAGAAGTGGCCTTGTATGGTGATTTAGGTCCAACTGGTATTACAAAAAGACATGCTATTGAAGTTTTATTGGATTATTTAGGTGCTGACCAAAAAGATACGATTTCTTTTGGAGATGCTAAAATTGATTTATCTATGTTTGAATGTTGTGATTATAATGTGGCTATGGGAAATGGTGGCGAAGAAATTAAAGCTGCTGCTGATTATATTACAACAGATGTTAATGATGATGGGTTATATAATGCTTTTCGTTATTTAAAATTAATTGATTAGGGATTGATGTTAAAATTATCAACAGAGACTCTTTATAAAGAGGTCTGTTGATAATTGTTTTTTTGTGTTATTGATTTCTTTTGTTTTTTGAATAAAAATGCTATAATAAGGAACGGATTATAAGGAGAGGATTTTGTGAAAGAGCCGAAATATAAATTTATAGATATACATAAAATTGAAGCTAATGAGCATCAGCCAAGAACACATTTTGAAAATGAAAAAATTCAGGAATTAGCTGTATCTATTCAACAAAATGGATTATTACAACCTATTGTGGTCAGACCTTATCATGGGAAGTATCAGATTGTTGTTGGGGAAAGACGTTATCGTGCATGTCTTTTGGCAGGTATAGAAGAAGTGCCATGTCTTGTTCAAAATTATGATGAACAACAGACTGCCACAGCTGCAATTGTTGAGAATATTCAACGAGAGAATTTATCAGCCATTGAAGAAGCATTAGCATATCAACAAATCTTAGATACACAAAATATAACACAGGAAGAATTAGCTCAAAAAGTTGGTAAAAAGCAATCAACTATTGCAAATAAGTTAAGGTTATTACAACTTCCGATGACTGTTCAAGAAGCAGTACGAAGAAAAGATATCACAGAAAGACATGCCAGAGCTTTATTAAAGTTAGATACAACAGCAAAACAAAATAATATGTTAAGAGAAATTATGGATAAGGGTTTAAATGTTGAACAGACAGAAGAAAAAATCAAAAAGAAAATTGAACCCAAAAAGCCAAAACCTAAAACAAAAAGTATTTCACAAAATTTAAAAATTGCTATGAATACATTAGATCAGGCTGCCATGATGGTACAGCAAGCAGGAGTGGAAACAACAGTAGATATTTCTGAAACAGATGAAGAAGTTGTTTATGTGATTAAGATGAAAAAATAATGAGATGTATTGATATATATTATCTCTTGTGATAGAATGCATAGCAGATATATGATTGTTTGCCGCCGGGTAAATTTTAAGCATTGGTTTCGTATCGATAGGCCATTGAAGATACGACAATCAGTGCTTTTCTTTTGTAAAGATAGAAAAGGTGACAAAAGTCAATAAAATGTTTAATATATCTATTCAATTGATAAAATGAAAGGATAAAGAAAACATGAAGAAATTAGAGAGTTTACAGGAATTTTTTAGGTATACATCTTTAAATGTGTTAGGTATGATTGGTTTATCGTGCTATATTTTAGCAGACACATTTTTTGTTTCTAAAGGACTTGGTACAGATGGATTGACAGCTTTAAATTTGGCTATTCCTATTTATAGTTTTATTCATGGAAGTGGCTTGATGATTGGTATGGGTGGTGGAACAAAATATTCCATATTAAAAAGCCAGGAACATCATCAAGATGCAAACAAGACATTCACTCATGCTGTTTTATTAGCTATATGTTTTGCGATTATTTTTGTTTTGATAGGTTTCTTATTTTCTGGAACAATTATTTCATTATTTGTTGAGCAGGGGAATGTTTTTGATATGTCAAAAACATATTTACAAGTGATATTATTGTTTGCGCCAGCTTTTTTAATGAATAATGTTTTTCTTTGTTTTGTACGTAATGATGGGGCACCACAGCTTTCCATGACTGCAATGCTAGGAGGAAGTTTTTCTAATATTGTTTTAGATTATATCTTTATTTTTCCTTGTCAAATGGGCATTTTTGGAGCTGTCTTTGCGACAGGATTAGCTCCTATTATCAGCATGTGCATTTTATCACCACATTTTTTCAAAAAGAAAAATCAATTTCATTTTATAAAAAGTACAATTTCATTAAAAACAATCACTGGTATTTTCTCAAGTGGTGTACCCTCTTTGGTTACAGAAGTTTCTTCTGGAATTGTCATGATTGTTTTTAATACCATTATTTTAAATCTTGAAGGGAATGTGAGTGTTGCTGCATATGGTGTTATTGCTAATTTATCATTAGTTGTCATGGCTATATATACTGGGATTGCTCAAGGTATACAGCCATTAATGAGTCGAGATTATGGCTTGAATCATTTAGATAACATTTATAGAGTATTGAAATATGCATTATTAACTATGTTAATAATTTCAGCTGTTATTTATACAACTGTTTTCTTTGGTGCATCTTCCATCACACAAATATTTAATAGTGAGAATAATGCAATGTTGCAGACAATTGCAGCACAAGGGTTGAAGTTATATTTCATTGCTTGTCCATTTGCTGGATTTAATATTATTTTATCAATGTATTTTACTTCTGTTGAACATCCTTTGCCTGCACATATTATTTCTTTATTAAGGGGATTTATCATTATCATTCCAATGGCTTTTCTCCTCTCCGCTATAGCAAAGATGAATGGTGTCTGGAGTGCATTTCCAGTGACTGAACTCATTGTGGCTGTTGTTGGACTGGGATGCTTTGAATGGTTAAAACATCATCATTATAGTGAATAAATAAAACACTATGTTTGAATAAACCTGATTGCTTGGTTAACAAATATAGTGTTTTTTTTAATGAATCAAAGTGATATGCAGAGTCTATTCAAAAGCTACACAAACAGGTTCAGGTATTTCAATTGAAGAGTCACTTAAAACAAGTTCTTCTGTATCTTCATTGAATGTCATCACCTGTAACAGATTGCTGCCTTGACAAGCAATAATTAAATAACGATCATCAACAATTTGGAAATCTCGAGGATCTTTTTTTGTATGAACCATATAGAGTAAAGAAATTTTACCACTTTCTTTATTGACGCGGTACATAGCTATACTGTCATGCCCTCTATTTGATACAAAAAGATGATTTCCACTATGACTTAAGCGAATAGCAGCAGCACTTGAAAAACCTTTAAAATGTCTTGGTATACAGTGAATAGCCTGTATTAATTGGAAATGGCCCTGATAATATTTAAAGACCATAATATTATTAGCAATCTCATTGACAAGATAGGCAAAACGACCATCATGAGAAAAAATCATATGACGTGGACCAGAACCAGGAACAATATTTAAAGTATAATGAGGATCTTCTAATAAAACACCTTGAGAGTAACGATACATAACGACTTTATCAGCACCTAAATCAACAGAATAAACAAATTCCTGATCAGGAGTGATGCCAACATAATGCGCATGTGGACCTGTTTGGCGTTTTAAAAGATCGGGACCTAAACCGACATGATGAACTGCACAAATTTTTTGAGTAATAATACTATTTTCTAATTGGTAAGAAGCAGTTGCGCCAACATGATAATTTGCCGCAAAAAGATAGCGATTATTTTGATCAACGCATAAATGTGTATAAGAACGACCGCTGGAATGATAATTATTATTTAAAATCAGTTCATCTTTATAGATTGAAAAACTTCCTAATCCCCCTCCATAACTATGAGAATTGGCATTTTTATAAGCGACATATAAAGTGTGATCATTACATATCATATAAGAAGGGTAGTCTTGAGTTTCGATTTGTTGAATACGTTTCATTTCTAATGTTTTTTCATCAAATTTCATGATATAAATACCTTTATCATGATGTTTTCCATAACTTGATACATAAAAGATTTTCATGTTAAAGCTCCTTTCGCTATATAAAATATTTTATCATAATATTTTATGAAATGAATAAAAAAAGGTATAAAAACATAGAAATAATAAAAAGAAAATTATAAAATTCTTTCATAATACACAAAAGTGTAATACAATAGATACTATATTGAAGGAGGAAGCGAATATGGAAGAGAAGTTAATGTTAAGTTTATTACAAAAAAATGCGAGGATGAAGATTACTGATTTAGCGGCCGCCTTAGATGAATCTAAAGATAATGTCATTCAAAAATTAACGGAATTAGAACAGAAGAAAGTGATCTGTGGTTATCATACAATTGTCAACTGGGATTTAACAAATACAGAAATTGTAACAGCATTGATTCAAGTCAATGCAAGTCCAGAAAGAGAATATGGCTATGATCGTATTGCGAGTCATATTTATAAATTTGATGAAGTTGATACAATGTATTTATTGAGTGGAAGTTTTGAATTTGTATGTATTGTTAAAGGAAAGACAATGCAGGAAGTTGCTCATTTTGTGGCTAGTAAACTGGCATGTGTAGATGGAGTGACAGGAACATCAACTTATTTTGTATTAAAACAATACAAAAATAATGGTGTTGTTTTAATTGAAGATGAAGATGGAAAAAATGATAGATTGGTGGTGACTCCATAATGGATTATAATGATATTTTAAGTGATAGAGTCAAAACAATTAAACCAAGTGGAATTAGAAAATTCTTTGATTTAGCTTCACAAATGGAAGATGTCATATCTTTAGGAGTTGGGGAACCGGATTTTACAACACCTTGGGCTATTCGAGAAGCTGCGATTTATTCCATTGAAAAAGGAAGAACATTTTATACAGCTAATCAGGGATTACAGGAATTAAGAGAAGAAATCTGTCGATATTATCGTGATCGTTTTCATGTGGATTATAATGCCAAAGAGAACTGTATTGTGACTGTTGGGGGATCAGAGGGTATTGATATTGCGATTCGTGCTATATTAAATCCTGGAGAAGAAATGATTGTTTTGGATCCTGGATATGTAGCTTATACACCTGGTGTTGAGCTTGCAGGAGGGGTTCCTGTCACAATTAATTTACGTCAGGAAGATGAGTTTAAATTAACACCAGAGCTTTTAAAAGCTGCGATTACACCCAAAACAAAAGCATTATTGATTAATTATCCATCAAATCCAACCGGTGGATTTATGACAAAGAGTGATTATGAAAAGATTGTTCCTATTATTAAGGAATCAGGTCTTATCGTGATTTCTGATGAAATTTATGCAGAATTGAGTTATGAAGAAGAATTTTGTTCAATTGCTTCATTTGATGAAATCAAAGATCAGGTGATTGTTGTGAGTGGTTTTTCTAAAGCCTTTGCGATGACTGGATGGCGTTTGGGTTATGTTCTCGCTAATTCTGTATTTACAAAAGCTATGAATAAAATTCATCAATATATCATCATGTCTGCTCCTTCAGCTGCCCAATATGGAGCTATTGAAGGATTAAGACATTGTTATGATGAAGTCTTGAAAATGCGAGATTCTTATAAGGCTAGACGAAACTTTTTAGTGAAAACATTTAATGATATGGGACTGGAAACATTTAAACCTCAAGGCGCTTTCTATGTTTTTCCATGTATTCGTTCAACTGGACTCACATCTGATGAATTCTGTGAAAAACTGTTAGAAGATCAAAAAGTAGCTTGTGTTCCAGGAACTGCTTTTGGACCAGCAGGAGAAGGATTTATCCGTGTTTCTTATGCTTACAGTCTTGAAGAATTAAAGATTGCAACTCAAAAAATAAAAATCTTTGTAGAGAAATGTAAGGCAACACATGATTAGAGTCTTATTATGCTGTGGTGGTGGCTTTTCATCAAGTTATGTCGCTGAAAGAATGAAAAAGGAGATTATTGCCAAGAACTTATCGAATCAACTTGAAATGGAGTTTTCTCCTTTTTCTCTTGTTTTAGAAAAGATAGATAACTTTGATATTATTATTTGTTGTCCACACCTTAATATTTATGTGAAACAGTTACTTGAAAAGACTGATGTTCAAGTCCCTATTTATATTTTACCACCAAGAATGTATGGAAATATGGAGATTGAAGAAATCTATCAGGATGTTATAGATTTGCTGGAGATTTATCAGCAGACACATATGAATCCTGTTCATTTTCCTGGTGAGGAAAATGTATTAAAAATAACAAGACAAAAAGCCTATAAACATGTTTATCAAAAGTAAGAACGTTGATTCTTGCTTTTTTTATAATGAAAATCGTTATAAAATAGAGTTATGAGAATGAAGAAAGAAGAAATACCAGAAAAGAGGTCAAAGAGATGTGGATTTTATATGCATTTGGTTCAGCATTTTTTGCAGGAATAACGGCTGTTTTAGCAAAATGTGGTATACATGATACAAATTCACATGTAGCGACAGCTCTCAGAACAATTGTTGTTTTGATTTTTTCATGGATTATGGTTTTTATTGTAGGTTCTTTTCATGAAATAGCGAACTTATCTTATCAGACAATACTTTTTTTGGTGTTATCAGGTCTTTCGACAGGTGCATCCTGGTTATGTTATTTTAGAGCTTTACAATTAGGGAATATTAATAAAGTGGCTGCAATAGATAAGACAAGTGTTGTTCTCACCGTGATTTTAAGTTTTATCTTATTTCATGAAACAGTCAATATTTATAAAATTATCGGGATGATCTTGATGATGACGGGAACTTTTTTGATGTTGGAGAAAAAGGAAACAAATCAAAAAGAAGACAATCATTGGTTGATCTATGCTGTGTTATCAGTTGTCTTTGCCAGTTTAACAACCATCTTAGGAAAGGTAGGAATCAGTCATATTGAAAGCAATTTAGGAACTGCCATTCGTACAAGTGTTGTCTTGGTGATGGCATGGGTTGTTGTGGTTGCGACAAATGCGCAAAATAGCGTTAAAGAAGTTCCTAAGCACGAATTGATTTATATTTTTTTATCAGGTATAGCGACTGGAACTTCATGGTTATGTTTTTATAGGGCATTGCAGATTGGGCCAGCCAGTCTTGTCACGCCGATTGATAAATTGAGTATCTTAGTCACGGTGCTTTTCTCTTATATTGTTTTTCATGAAAAACTGAATTTAAAATCTTTTATTGGATTAATGATGATTGTGGCAGGAACGCTTATTATGTTACTTTAATCACAAAAAACAGGATGCATTAGGCATCCTGCTTTTGTTCAACTTTATGTTCTTCTCTTTTTAACATTTCTTCATAACTGAACATACAGCCACAATAATTTTGGCGATACATTCCATATTCTTTAGTCATTTGTGTTGATTTTAAATAACCATTATTTTTCTTAAAATCAGCATATAAGAATTTGGGTGATTCACTTTGCCATTGATCTCCAATCTCATTAATCCATTGACTATTTTTATGTGGTGATACACTTAAAACAGTTGTCCAATAATCATAATGATTGATTTTTGCATAATCAAATGTTTTACGCATTCTCAAGCTATAACAAAGACGACATCTTATACTTCCTTCTGGATAATCTTTTAAAGGATAAAGATGAGAAATCCATTCACTATTATTATAAGGATCTTCAATGACTTGAATGTTTTGATTGAAATCATGATTAAATCTTTCAATAAAAGATAATAATTCATGGAAACGTCTTTGATATTCATCAGATGGATAAATGTTGGAATTGGAATAATAGATTGTGATTTCAAAATGTTCGCATAATTCTTTAATCACATTGCTAGAACATGGTCCACAACAGACATGAAGTAATAATGTTGGTTTCTGATTGCCAATTTTTTGAAGTTCTTCCTGTAATTTAAGATCATAATTGATTTTCATTATTGAATAAACATACAATCACCAAATGAGAAGAAACGATATTTTTCTTCCACAGCATGATGATAAGCTTTCATAATATAATCTTTATCAGCAAATGCACTCACAAGCATCACTAATGTTGATTTAGGAAGATGGAAATTGGTAATCAAAGCATCAATAGCTTCAAACTGATAACCTGGATAAATAAAGATATCAGTACTTTCCTGTGTAGCTTGAAATTTTCCATATTTTTTAAAGTTGGCTTCAAGTGTTCTTGTTGAAGTTGTTCCAACACTGATAATGCGTTGTCCATTGGCTTTGGCTTGATTAAGCTTTTGAGCAGTGTCTTCATCAATCATATAAAATTCACTATGCATATGATGTTCTAATACATCATCAACCTTCACTGGTCTAAAAGTTCCTAGACCTACATGTAAAGTGACATCTAGGATTTCAACACCTTTGTCTTGAGCTTTCTTTAAAATATCTTCAGTAAAATGTAAACCAGCGGTAGGTGCGGCGGCACTACCTTCGACTTTGGCATAAACAGTCTGATAACGATGAGGATCATCAAGCTTTTCCTTGATATAAGGAGGAAGTGGCATTGTGCCAAGATGATCTAAGACTTCATAGAAAATGCCTTCATACATCATTTGAAAATGACGAATACCTTCTTCTCCAATATGTACACATTTGGCTTTTAAAGAACCATCTCCAAAAGTAATGACAGTATCCATTTTCACAATACGTGCATTTCCCACAAGACATTCCCATACATCTTCACCTAAATCTTTAAGAAGCAAGACTTCAACATGACCACCAGTTTCTTCTTTTATTCCATAAAGTCTGGCAGGAATGACTTTTGTATTGTTTCTGACTAAAATATCCCCAGCATGTAGATAGTCTAAAATATCATAAAAATGCTTGTCTTCAATCGTTTTTGTTTTTCTATCTAAGACCATTAAACGTGAAGTATCTCTTTTTTGTAGAGGAGTTTGCGCAATCAATTCCTCTGGTAAATCATAATCAAATTCACTAATTTTCATTTAAAACGCCCTTTCATAAACATCTCTACCATAACTATTTAAAAATTCTTCTTTAAAATCTAATAAACGATCTTCCTGAATGGCTTTTCTTATATCTTCACTTAATTGAAGTAAGAAAGCAACATTATGAATAGATAATAAACTTTTTCCAAATAATTCATCACATTTATGTAAATGTCTTAAATAAGCACGTGTATAGTTTTGACATGTATAACAATGACATTTGTCATCAATAGGCGTAAAATCATATTTATATTTTTCATTATTAATATTCATACGTCCATGATGTGTCATTAATGCTCCATGTCTTGCAACTCTTGTTGGTAAAACACAGTCAAACATATCAATACCACGAATAGCACCTTCAATTAAATCAATAGGATTCCCAACACCCATTAAGTAACGTGGTTTATCCTGAGGGAGCCATTTCACTGCATCATCAATCATTTTATACATGACATCCTTAGGTTCACCAACACTTGTTCCTCCTATAGAATAGCCAGGGAAATCCATTTTCACTAATTCTTTAGCTGACAGTTCTCTTAAATCTTCAAATTCTCCACCTTGTACAATCCCAAATAAAGCCTGATCTTTTCTTTTATGAGCATCTTTACCACGTTTTGCCCAACGCAGAGTTCTTTCCACACTTTTTTTCATATATTCATGTGTTGAAGGATATGGAGCGCATTCATCAAAGCTCATGATAATATCAGCACCTAAATCATTTTGAATTTGAATAGATTTTTCAGGAGATAAAAATAATTTCTTTCCATCAACAATACTTTTAAAAGTCACGCCTTCTTCTTCAATCTTTCTTGTCTTTCCTAAAGAGAAGACTTGAAAACCACCACTATCAGTTAAAATAGGACCATCATAATTCATAAATTTATGTAATCCGCCAGCCATTTTAACAACATCTTCACCAGGTCTTAACCATAAATGATAAGTGTTTGCTAAAATGACTTGAGAATGCATTTCTTTTAATTGTTCTGGAGAAATACCTTTCACTGTAGCAAGTGTTCCTACTGGCATAAACATAGGTGTTTCAACATCGCCATGTGGTGTATGTAAAATCCCATATCTTGCACCAGATTGTTTACAAACATGTTTTAATTCATACCAAAAACCTTCCATTTTTTCACCTCTTTTTTAGCATACTCATTATACATGAAAGGATGTATAAGTTCAAATTTTATTGATTGAAATTCTATGAAAAAGAAAAGAGTATGTTAAAATAAAGATAAGGGATGTGACTGTTATGGAGTATGTTTGGATAGTGGTATTGTTGTTATTGGGGATTGCTATGGTAGGAAGACCTGATCTGTTATGGAAAATAGAACATTTCTGGGATGTGAAGAACGGAGAACCTTCAGAGTTGTATATCGCTTTGATGCGTGTTATGGGAACGTTTTGTATTATTGGTTCTATTATATTTTTAATTGCTCTTTTTATTTAAAATCATTCGATCATCTATATGTCAATATAATATGACTAAATCTAGATTTAGTAAATCGTGATTTAGTATAAATGGTTCATGAGATATATGTATTGAATTTATGATAGTTTTACAAAAGAAAAGGATAGTATCAGAAGTTTAGAAAACTGAAAATATGAAGCTTTATGAACTCAATAATATAGTCAATATTGATTTGGAAAGTAGCCATAAATAGGTGGCTTTTTGTTTATGATCAGCTTTGTTGGTATTTTGGATTACCATTACACATAAAAGGGTGTATAAGTTTAAATTTTATCAATATTCATCCATAAACATATCAATAAAAAGTAATATTTTCATATTGTTTGTTATAATATACATAAAATGATTCATATTATGTTTATCAATTTCAGATATAGTTTATAAAGTGTAAGTTTAAATGTTAAAAAAGATAGAGTTGTATTTTTTATAATATTATCAAATAAAGGGTTGAGAAAATATGGATATACAAATATATAAGAAGAAGTATTGCATAGTTATAGGTGTTATTTTACTTGTTTTAATGGGGATAGGTTCTATTTGGGATTATCAGATTTCACAGTTTTTTTATAATTCGTCTAATATTTTTGGTGTTTTTTTGGCTGGCTATGGTCAAATACCTGCCTTGTTATGTATGGCTGCAATTGGAACATTATTATTACATATGATAGATAAGGATAAGAAAATAAAGACGATGCTATATTGTTGTTTGTCACTACTTTTTAATTTTATTGCTGTTATAGGGATCACAATAGGAGCTTTATTATATATTTCTAGAATGACAACATTATTAAGCTTAGTGATAGCTATTGGCATTGTAGGAATTGTTGATGTATTGATTTATCGACTTAGTAGCCATGCATCTCAGGATACAATAAAAAAGATAGTGATTTTTATTTTATTAATAGTTTTAATTGAAGTTTTTGTTGTTAATATTGTGAAAATGACATGGGAACGCCCCCGTATGCGAATGATTCGTAGTCGTCATGATGTCAGTTTTCAGCCTTGGTGGGTTATAGGAAATACAATGAAAGATCAGCTGATGGCTTTAGGTGTAGCAGGTGAAGAATTTAAATCCTTTCCATCTGGACATACAGCGAATGCGGCTTGTGCGATGTTGTTATGTGTATTGCCTTTACTTAATAGAAAATTAAAAGGAAAAGAAAATTTATTATTTTTTATAGGGGTTTGCTTTACTTTTTTGGTTGCATTATCAAGAATCATTATGAGAGCTCATTTTTTAACAGATGTTGTGACTGGAATGGCAATAAGTCTTGTGATACAAATGATTATGGCTCGAGTCATATTCAAAAATTATAGCAAGGATAAGGTTGATTGTAATGGTGACATAGGAATAAGATATAAATAAAAAAGAGGATATGCATCCTCTAATCAAAAGTGACATATTCATTTTTTAATGGTGGAATGACTTTTAAGTCATCCACTTTTAATAAACAGAAATTTCCGTTGATATCTGGATCATACTGGACATCAATTGTACCAGTGACTTCAACCCATTCATTAGGAATCAGTTGTTTAGCAGCAGGATGTTCACAGACCATACCAATTAAAGACGTATCTTCTTCACAACAAACCATAGCTAAACGTCCTAATACAAAGCCATCTTCTAATTGTTTATCACGACCGATGAATTTTCCTCTGAGAGTGACTTTCTTATGATCATATTTATCGGGGTGATCTAGGGCATCCATGCAGAAAAGACCAAAATCATGGTCTAAAACATTGATATAATCCTGTTGAATATCAAATGGTAATTCATCATCTTCTAGAGTGTTGACAGTGCCATCTTCTTTTTCATAAATAATCTGACATGTAGAATTAATGGCTTTAATATTATTTCTTAAGAATGATTTTTTAATAGAATTATCAATTCTATTAAAAATCAACAAATCACTATGAACAACATGTTGATATAATAAAGAACGCATGTTTTGAATATACAAAGCAAAAGTCTTGGCATTGATAGTTGTTAAAACTTGGACAACGTCCCATCCTTCAGGTTTTTCACATTCAATAAGATGATCAACATTAAACATTCCATTCACTTCCATGAGGACTTGAGTTGGATGATATTTGTTTTTAAGTTCGGTTAAAAATTCAAGATTGAATTCATCTTCTTTATGAATATAAACCAAATCACAATTGAATGATTCAATATCTTCCTGATTATATTCTTTTTCACCTTGTTCACTGATAATTAATAAAGTTTTTTCATTATTACAGAAATCTGTTGTTGTAATGGTATCAATAATAAATGAAGATTTTCCGCTATCTAAAAACCCTGTAAATAAATAGATTCTTGTATTCATTATTCTACTCCAAATAATTCATAAATTTTGTCTTCTAATAAATCTTTACCAATGACACAGATACGACCAGTGTAATCAGCACTACCAAAACGAATTTCATATTCTCCAGGTACTAAATCAAAGTGTAACCATTTCTTATCTGGTGTAGGTAAAATACCTTTCGCACGCAAGATATCTCCATATTCATGAGATGAAGATAAAGTCTGAAGAATTTGATTTAACTGTTCCTGTGTATAAGTATGAATTGTTTCTTTTCCTAAACTTGTAAAGACTTCATCAGCATGATGATGGTGGTGATGATGACCACATCCACATTCATGGTCATGATGATGTCCATGATGACATTCTTCGTTTTCGTGATGATGATGGTGACAACATTCATGATGTTCATCATGATGATGACAATGTTCACCATGTTCATGATGATGTTCGTGATGGTGGCAATGTTCACCGTGTTCGTGATGATGACCACATTCTGGACAAATATCTGCTTCTTTCATTAAGATGTCCTGTAAAGAATTTTCATTTTCCATTGTCTGTAAAATTGTTTCACCACTTAATTCATCCCAAGGTGTTGTGATAATAGAAGCTGTTGTATTCATAGATTTAATGATATCAATAGCTTCCTGAATCTTATCTTGTGGTACATCTTGGGTACGACTTAAAATAATGGTAGAAGCATATTCAATCTGATTATTAAAGAATTCTCCAAAGTTTAGTGAATATGTTTTGCACTTTTTCACATCAATAACACTACAGAAACTATTCAATTGAAGTTCATCACTATGAACATCCCTAACAGCTTTAATGACATCAGAAAGTTTACCAACTCCAGATGGTTCAATGATAATACGATCAGGATGATACTTAGCTACGACTTGTTTTAAAGCTTCACTAAAATCACCAACTAATGAACAACAAATGCATCCAGAGTTCATTTCTGTAATTTCAATTCCAGCTTCTTTTAAGAAGCTTCCATCTATACCAATTTCACCAAATTCATTTTCAATTAAAACAACTTTTTCATTTCCTAAACAATCCTGAATAAGTTTTTTGATTAATGTTGTTTTCCCAGCTCCTAAAAAACCAGAAATAATATCTACTTTACTCATTTATTCGACCTTCTTTCTTTTTTGTATTATAGCACTCGTATTTTTAACAAGCAAATGAAATAACATACAATTCTCTTGATAAAAAGATTGAATAAGACTATAATTGTTAGTGTACTAATAATTAGTATGCTAACGAAAGGAGGAAAATCATGAAAACACCTTTTTATATGTTAGTTTTTAAAGCTTTTCATGCGCAAAGACAAAAGAATCGAATGAATATGAATGCTTTTCGTTTATCACCTGGTCAACCGAAAGTATTACGATATATTCAAAATCATAAGGATTGTAAATTAAAAGATATCGCAAAAGAATGTGATATTGAAAGTGCTACAGTAAGTAAGATTCTTGATAACTTAGAAGAAAAAGGCATGATTACAAAAGCTATAAATCCTCAAAATAAACGTGCTTATCAACTGAATTTAACAGTTGAAGGAGAAAAGGCTTTAGAAAAATGGGACGAACATTGTTTAGAAATAGAACAAATTTCTTTAAAAGGATTCAGTGAAAAAGAGAAGCAACAGTTTCAAGAATATTTATCTCGTATGTATACCAATTTAACAGGAAAAGAGATTTTATAGGAGGGGAAAATATGATTAAACGCTTATGGCCATATGCAAAAAAATATCAACGTTATTTTTTACTGGCATGTGCCTGTATTATTGGAGAAACAGTTTTTGAACTTGTGATACCTGTATTGATGGCTAATATTATTGATGTAGGTGTAGCCAATAAAGATACAAAATATATTGTCATACAAGGCATACTGATGATTGTTTGTGCCTGCATTGCTTATGTTTTAGGAGTCTTATATGCTCGTTTTGCAGCTACGGCAGGACAAGGATTTGGAGCCGAATTGAGAAAAGATGAATTTGAAAAAGTTCAGAATTTTTCTTTTGCGAATACTGATCATTTTTCAACGTCGTCTTTAATTACCCGTTTAACAAGTGACGTTATTATCATTCAAAATGCGATATGTAATGGAATTAGACCATTAGTCAGAGCACCCTTTATGCTTTTGTTGGCATTATTTTTTACTTTTACTATTAATGCAAAATTAGCTCTTATATTTTTGGTTTCTACACCTATATTGGGGATTGGATTATTTGTCATCGTAAGAAAAGTTGGACCACTGTTTAAGTTTATGCAATCAAGTATGGATAATATTAATACAATTGTCCAGGAAAATTTAAATGCTATTCGTGTTGTTAAATCATATGTTAGAGAGGGGTATGAATCTGAAAAATTTGAAGGCATGAATGAAAATTTAAGAGAAAATAGTGAAAAAGCCTTTCGTACTTCAGTATGGAATATGCCATTATTTCAATATGTGATGTATCTGACGATTGTTTCTATTTTATTTTTTGGTGGACAGATGATTTTAGCTGGAACGATGAAAGTTGGAGAATTGACTGGTTTTTTAAGCTATGTCATGCAGATATTAAATGCATTGATGATGATTTCTAATGTCTTTTTAATGTTAACAAGATCTATTGCCAGTTGTGAACGTATTATTGAAGTGCTTGATGAAGTACCAGATATACACGATCCACAAAATACATCAGAAATTGTTGAAAATGGTACGATTGATTTTCACCATGTTTATTTTAAATATAAATCAACAGCTAAAGAATATGTCTTAACAGATATTGATTTACATATACCGGCAGGATCAACGATTGGTATTTTGGGAGGAACGGGTTCAGCGAAAACGAGCTTAGTACAGTTGATACCTAGACTTTATGATGTTAGTGAAGGAGAAGTCTTGGTTGATGGACGTAATGTGAAAAATTATTCTGTAGAACATTTAAGAGATAGTGTAGGAATGGTTTTACAAAAGAATACTTTGTTTAGTGGAACGATTAAAGAAAACTTGCTTTGGGGTAATAAAAATGCAAGTGATGAAGACATTGAATGGGCTTGTCACATTGCTTGTGTGGATGAATTTATAAAAAATTTCCCAGAAGGTTATCAAACTGATATGGGACAAGGTGGAGTCAATGTTTCAGGTGGTCAAAAACAAAGATTATGTATTGCCAGAGCATTATTAAAAAAACCAAAAGTTTTGATTTTAGATGATTCTACAAGTGCAGTAGATACGGCCACAGAAGCCAGTATTCGAGAAGGGTTGGCATCTTTAAAAGATACAACAAAAATCATTATTGCTCAACGTGTTTCGAGTGTTCAACATGCTGATCAGATTGTGATTTTAGAAGATGGACATATTCATGCAGTGGGAATGCATGATGAGTTGTTGGCACATGATCACATTTATCAGGATATTTATTATTCTCAATTGGAAGGAGCTGGTTTATAATGGCAAGACAAATTACAAATGCAAAACCTCAAGATATGATGAAAACATTAAACTCCTTTAAAAAGTATATTGGATATCATAAATATGCTTTAAGCAGTGTAGCTGTTTTAGTTATTATCAGTACAGGAATTAATCTTTGGGGAACATTTCAAATTCGTACGGTCATTAATCAATATTTAATGCCGGGAGATTATCAAGGATTGGTTCGTTTTATTATTTTTATGATTGTTGTCTATATGATTGGAGCGACTTCAACAGCCATTTATAAACAATTGATGGTGCATACGTCTCAAAAGATTGTTAAAGAAATGCGACAAGACTTATTTGATAAAACACAAAAATTACCTATTCAATATTTTGATAGTCATACACATGGAGAAGTAATGAGTCATTTTACAAATGATTTGGATACAGTTCAAGATGCTTTAAATAACTGTTTTGATAATTTAATTCAAAGCTTTATTATGATTGTAGGAACATTGATTTTAATTTTTGTATTAAGTTGGCAATTATCATTAATTGTTTTTGCCTGTATGTTGATTATGTATTTTATGATTCAATATTTAACCAAAAGAAGTAAACATTATTTCTCTAAACAACAGGCGGCATTAGGTGATTTGAATGGATTTATTGAAGAAATGGTTGATGGTGTCAAAGTTGTCAAAGTTTTTAATCATGAACAGGCTAATATTGAAGAATTTAATCGTCGTAATCGTATTTTACAGGAGGCTGCGACTAATGCATTGACTTATTCAGGAAGAACAATTCCTACAGTTGTTAGTATTTCCTATTTTAATTACGCTATTGTTGCTTGTGTTGGCGGATTTTTAACAATCGGTGGTATTATGGATTTAGGAAGTTTATCTTCATATCTGGTTTTTGTCAGACAGACTGCGCAACCAGTCAATCAATTTACACAACAATTGAATTTCATTTTAGCAGCTATGGCAGGGGCTGAAAGAATATTTGATATGATGTCAGAAAAACCAGAAATTGATGATGGTCAAGTTACATTAACAAGAGTGCATAAACATAAAGATGGTCATTTAAGTGAATGTCAGGAACATACAGGATATTGGGCATGGCGTCATCCTAGACCAGATGGAAGTATTGAGCTTGTCGAATTAAAGGGTGATGTGCGTTTCCATGATGTGGTGTTTGGCTATGAAGAAAATGTTCCAATCTTGAAAAATATTAATTTGTTTGCGAAACCGGGACAAAAAATTGCATTTGTTGGAAGTACAGGAGCAGGGAAAACAACCATTACAAATCTGATTAATCGTTTCTATGATATTCATAGTGGGAGTATTACTTATGATGGCATTGATGTCAAATTAATTAAAAAAGATGATTTAAGACATTCGATTTCTATTGTTTTACAGGATACGCATTTATTCACGGGAACAATTGCTGATAATATTCGTTATGGAAAACTGGATGCGACAATGGATGAAGTGATAGAAGCAGCAAAATTGGCTAATGCTCATAGTTTTATCAAACGTTTACCAAATGGTTATGAAACTATGTTGAGTGGGGATGGGGCTAATCTCTCACAAGGACAGCGTCAGTTACTAGCTATTGCCAGAGCTGCCATTGCCAATCCACCTGTTTTGATATTGGATGAAGCAACAAGTTCAATTGATACACGTACAGAAAAGTTGATTGAAAAAGGTATGGATCGTTTAATGGAAAATCGAACAGTTTTTGTGATTGCCCATAGATTATCGACAGTCAGAAATTCAGATGCGATTATGGTGTTAGATCATGGCCAAATTATTGAACGTGGTAGTCATGATGAATTGATTGCACAAAAAGGACGTTATTATCAATTATATACAGGACAATTTGAGTTAGAATAAAACCAATGAGACCATAAGCCTCATTGGTTTTTAAGTGTATTTATGATTTTAATAATTCAACAATACTTCTGATCATAGCACCAGTTGCGCCATCAGGCGTTTTAGCAGTAGCTGCAATATCTAAGTGAATCCATTTGTTTCCATCTTCCACGAATTCATTCAACAAGCAGGCTGCCCCGCTGGCTTCTCCACCAAAAGTCATAGGACCATTCTTGAAATCAGCGCTGTTGGATTGGAGTTTTTCAAGGTATTCTTCGTCCATTGGTAATCGCCATCCTTTTTCATCAGCTGCTTTCATAGCTTCTTCAAATTCTTGATAATAGACATCATCATTAGCGAAAACAGCAGTATAAACATCTCCCAAGGCTGGGCCAGTCAAAGTTCCTAAATCAATAAGATGACTAGCTCCTAGTCTTTGTGCATATGTAATGGCATCACATAAGATTAGTCGTCCTTCAGCATCTGTGCTTACGACCTCGACTGTCTTTCCTGATAGTGTTGTGATGACATCCTGTGGTTTATAGGCTTTTCCATTCACCAAATTCTCTGTCACTGGAATGATTCCATAAACATTTGTCTTAGCTTGGATACCAGCAAGAATCTTCATGATTCCTAAAACATCTGCTCCTCCACACATGTCATACTTCATGCCATAGCTGTTTGATTTCAGGTTGTATCCTCCTGAATCAAATGTAATTCCTTTTCCTATCACGGCTTTATGCGGTGCATTTCCATTATGCGTATACTTCAATACAATCATGTAGGCTGGTATATGACTTCCCTGATTGACGGACAGAATGCCTCCTGCTTTCATCTCTTCCAAGGCACTCTTGTTGAGTATTGTATATTCAATGTTATACGTCTTAGCCAGTTCGACAGCTTCTTTGACCATGTCTTCCGGTGTCATCAGATTGGATGGTGTATCGGCAAGTCTTCTGGCATAGTTGATGCCTTCTCCATAGATTCTTCCTGTTTCAATATCCTTTTCAACATATCCTGATGATACAATATCCAAATCAGTTATCATTTTCGCATCATGTCCAATCTTGCATTCCTGATACTGGGCAATGATATGTGATTCTACCCATATTCTGACAAAGGCATGCTTGTCAATACCTTCATCAAGATGATCAGTCATCAGCTGAACAGGTTCACTGATATTTTTTGAAATATTCAAAACTAACTTTCTAAGTTTGGCTGTAGTTAGTTCACTGACATCACCAAGACCAACAAAAAGAATATAAGGGAAATCATATTTTCCAAGTGTATAGACTTTTGTTGAATGATTGAAGTCTTTATTAATGATTGTGTTGATATCATATCCTAAGGTATCACATATATCATTCAAGACACTTTGATGGTGATAAATCGGATAAATCATTATTTTATTGTCTGGTTGTTTTAACTGTTTCATGAAACAATCCTCCTTATGATATATATTTTATCACTATTTCAAGTGAAATGATGATTTTTGTGAAAAAGGCTTATGAGATAGAATGTTCTATCTCATAAGGCCTCTATTTAATAAGTAGAATTGTTGCTTGATATGGAGAAAGTTTTAATTGTTGGTTTTGAATATTGACTTGATCATTGGATAAAAGAACTTGAGCTTTTGAAGATAAAGGAAAATGAGTTTCTTTGTTTTGAAGGTTTTGAATACATAAGATTGTCTGTTGATCATCTTGACGCATATAGGCAATCACATATTCTTCGCTTTCTAATGGAATGAAATCTCCATATACGAGTGTTTGATGATACAAAGAATTCTGTCTTAAAGCAATCATCTGTTTATAATAAGATAAAACAGAATCGGGATCATTCGCCTGTTTAGCAACATTAATATCTTGATAATATTCATTATTCTTAAGCCAAGGTTGAACATCACTAAAACCTGCATATAACTGTGAATTCCAGCTCATAGGAGAACGGGTATTATCTCGACTGCGACGATTGACAAAATCTAAAGCTTCTTTTTCGCTATAACCTTCCTGTAAGGCTCTACGATATTGAGCATGTGAATTAAGATCATCAAAATCATGGATAGAAAGTCTATGATTGTTGATGGTTCCAATTTCTTCGCCTTGATAAATGAAAGGAGTCCCCTTTAAAAACATAAACATTTGACCTAAAGCTTTTGCGGCTTTTGGCGTACGTTCTTGAGGGTTACGAATAAGTCTGTTTAAACTTCTTTGCATATCATGATTTTCCAGGAAAGTTCCACACCATCCTGTTTTAAAGATTTCCTTTTGACTTAAAAAGAGCTTTTCTTTGTATTCCTGCATTGTCCAATTTTGAAGTGGGAACCATTCTTCATGTTCAGTAATATCAATATGTGAATAATTAAAATCAAACATCATTGAAAAGCATCCATCCTGACCGATAAAAATACTAAGCTGATCATAAGGAACACCCACAGCTTCCGCCACTGTCATACAATGATGAATATCAAATGTCTTTTCTCTCAACTCTTTGAAAAAGACTTCTATACCAGGCTGATTTCTTGTGAATTCAAAACATGATGAGAGTCCATCTGCGCCATCAACAGGACCATTTTGCCAGGATTGATCCTTTTTTATAAAGTTAATAGCGTCAACTCTAAATCCTGCAATCCCTTTATCTAACCACCAGTTAATCATGCGATAGATGTCTTCTCTCATTTGTGGATTTTCCCAGTTTAAATCAGGTTGCTTTTTAGAAAAAGAATGAAAATAATACATATTATCTTCGTGAGGGACTTTTTCCCAAACAGAACCACTAAAAACAGAACGCCAGTTTGTAGGAGGCTGGTTATCTTGACCTTCTTTAAAAATATAATATTGTCGATAAGGACTATCAGGATTTTTTAATGCTTCCTGAAACCAGGCATGTTCATCGGATGTATGATTAATAACAAGATCCATAATGATTTTGATATCTCTTTCTTTCGCTTTAACAATCAGTTCATTGACATCTTTCATACTTCCAAAATCAGGATGAATCTGATAATAATCAGCAATATCATAGCCATTATCATCCATAGGAGAACAGTAAATAGGACAAATCCAAAGCATAGTGACACCTAAATCTTTTAAATAATCAAGTTTTTGAATGATTCCTTGAATATCACCGATTCCATCATGATTACTATCTTGAAAACTTTTTGGATAAATTTGATAAACAATTTCTTCTTTCCACCATTGTGGCATATTGATCACCTCTAAAATGATTATATCATGAAAGTAAAAATAATGAATAATATGATTTTACAATTCAGAAATATCTTCATATAATAAATCAAAGGAGTTGATGAAATAATGAAGTATATTGATGGACATATGCATCTAGAAAATGGACCACTTACAAAAGAATATGTTTTACAATTTGTAGAAGCAGCACATCAAAAAGGATTAGATGAAATTCAAATTTTAGATCATACACATCGTTTTATTGAATTTGAACCCATCTATGAAAGACTCAAACAATATGATGTACAAAAGACATGGTTAGCAAATAAAGAAATGAAATTTAAAGATCATTTAAGTGATTTCATTGATTTAATGAAAGATATCCAACAAATGGACTTGCCTGTTAAAGTGAAATATGGACTGGAAGTCTGTTATGTTCCAGAATATGAGAACTTTTTAAAAGAATTATTAGGACAATATTCTTTTGATTTTCTGGTAGGGGCTATTCATTCTATTGATGGTATCTTATATGATATGAGTTTTTCAAAAGATTTATTATGGAATCGCTATGATGCCAATGATATCTATAAACGTTATTACGAACTTGTCTTTCAATTAATAGAATCACAATTATTTACCCAACTGGCACATCCAGATACGATTAAACTTTTTCAGATCTATCCTACATATGATTTAAAGCCAACTTATCAAAAGATGGCAGAGCTTTTAAAAGCACATCATATGAAAGCTGAAAACAATGTGGGATGTTATTATCGTTATCATCATCCAGATATGGGATTATCTCAGGAACTTTTACAGATTTTTAAAGACAATCATGTGGATTTGATTTATGCTTCTGATGCTCATCAGCCACAGGATGTAGGCAATTATATTCGTGAAGCAACATTACAGATGAACTAGTAAAAAGCTAGTTCTTTTTTGTTATAAAGATGAATATAGTTTAAAGGATGGGTGATAAATAGATAAAATTGTATACAATTTATATAAAAATAATTACAAATTATGAAAAATTATAAAATCATTTGATAAATTTGTATAAATCATATATAATGACATCAATATTTTAAAAAGGAGGGTGTCGATATGACAACAAAAAGAGTTTATAACTTTTCAGCAGGTCCATCAACATTACCTGTATCTGTATTAGAAAAAATCGCTTCTCAAATGTTGAACTATAACGATAGTGGTATGAGCGTAATGGAAATGAGTCATCGATCATCATCCTATCTTGACATTTTTAATGAAACAAAAGCTATGTTAAAAAAAGTCATGAATATTCCTGATCATTATCAGGTATTATTTATTCAAGGTGGGGCGACACAACAATTTTCAACGATTCCACTGAATTTGATGAAAAATGGAAAAGCTGATTATATTATTACAGGATCTTTTTCAAAGAAAGCTGCTCAGGAAGCAAAGAAATTTGGTGATGTGCATATTGCTTATGATGGCAGTGCACAGAACTTTAAACATATTCCAACTCAAGATGAATTAGATATAAGAGAAGATGCCTCTTATGTGCATTTATGTTCAAATAATACCATTTATGGTACAGAATGGAAGTATGTTCCAGATACACATGGAATACCTATTGTGGCTGATATGTCTTCTAATATTTTATCTCAGCCAATCAATGTGAATGATTATGGCATGATTTATGCTGGAGCACAGAAAAATATGGGGATTGCAGGACTAGGAGTTGTGATTGTCAGAGAAGATTTAATCAAAGATCATCAGGAAAAAATTCCAGTGCTGATGGAATATGATACAATCGCTCAAAATGATTCTATGTATAACACACCACCAACTTTTTCAATCTATGTATTAGGAGAAGTCTTAAAATGGATTGATTCTTTAGGTGGGTTAGAAGCTATGAAAAAAAGAAATGAAGAAAAAGCAAAGTTAATATATGATTATTTAGATCAGTCAGACTTTTATATTGCACATAGTGATCCAGATAACCGTTCTTTAATGAATGTGACTTTTACTTGTCCTAACAAGGATTTAGATGCAAAGTTTGTGAAGGAATCAGTAGCAGCAGGGATGACGAATTTAAAAGGTCATCGTTCTGTAGGAGGTATTCGAGCTTCTATTTATAATGCAATGGAAAAAGAAGGCGTTGAAACATTAGTTGCCTTTATGAAAAAATTTGAAGAAGAAAATAGGTGATGAAAATGTATAAAATCAAATTAATGAATAAGATTTCTTCAGTAGGGACAGCGTTATTTAATCAGGATTATCTTGTTGGAGAAGATCAGAAGGATGAAGATGGAATTCTTGTTCGTTCTGCAGCTTTGCATGATTATGAATTTCCGCAATCATTAAAAGCTATTGCGCGTGCAGGAGCAGGTGTCAACAATATTCCTATTGAAAAATGCAGTGAACAGGGGATTGTTGTTTTTAATACACCAGGCGCAAATGCGAATGCTGTTAAAGAGTTGGTTTTATGTGCATTGTTTTTATCTTCACGACAGATTGTTGAAGGCATTGACTGGGTCAAAACTTTAAAAGGACAGGAAAATGTAGGAAAACTGGTAGAAAAGGGGAAGAGTCAATTTGTAGGTCCTGAGATTGATGGTAAGAAATTAGGGATTATTGGTCTAGGGGCTATTGGTGTGAGTGTGGCGAATGCAGCGATTAAGTTAGGTATGGAAGTCTATGGATATGATCCATATATTTCAGTAGATGCAGCATGGGGTATGAGTAAATGGGTCAAAAATGCTCAAAATGTTGATACGATTTTCACTGAATGTGATTATATTACATTGCATGCGCCAAGCACGCCAGAAACAAAAGGAATGATCAATCAAGAAAGTATTCAAAAAATGAAAGATGGAGTTCGTATTCTGAACTTTGCTAGAGCAGATTTGGTGAACTCTCAGGATATTCTAGATGGAATTGCTCAGGGAAAAATCAAAAAATATATAACAGACTTTGCGACAGAAGATATCATTGATCAAAAAGATGTGATTGTCATGCCACATTTAGGCGCGTCTACACCTGAATCAGAAGATAATTGTGCAATCATGGCTGTTAGAGAAATGATGGATTATTTAGAAAATGGAAATATTACAAATTCTGTGAATCTTCCTTCAGTGAAAGAACCACGCACAACACAATATCGTATTTGTTTAATTCATAAAAATGTTCCTAATATGTTAGCTCAATTTGCGACAATTCTTGCGAATAAACATATCAATATTGAAAATATGGTCAATAAAGCTAAGGGTGAGTATGCTTATACAATGATTGATACACAAGATATTGCAGGGTTAGAAGAATTAGAAACTTTAGAAAATGTTATTAGAGTAAGAGTGATTAAATAAGGCTAAATCAAATTTTGACTTAGCCTTTTATTTATAGAAGAGATTATTTTTTTCGCTAAAAGATTCATTTATGGTAAAATATTGTCAAAGGGGACTGATATTTATGAAGAAAATAATCATTTTGCTGGTAGCTTTCATGCTATCAGGGTGCTCTTCTCCAAAATCGACGGAAACAAAAGTGACACCAACACAAACAGAGCTGGAAATGACAGAGGTTTACACAATTGACAATCAGTTGGAATTTGAAATGATAAAAACATCATTAACCGATGAGATTGCACCTGCTAATAAAAATAGAACATATCAATATTTAAAGCCAGCGGATAATCAACATATATTTATTGATATTATCGTGAGAACTCATAATTTATCAGAAAATGAGTATGAGTTATCAGATTTATATAGTGGAAACATTGAATTAAATAATGAAAAACATGATGTTCAGTTGGCTATAGAATCAATCCATTATACACAAATGAGTACCACAGATACTTTAAAACCACAAGAAGAACGCTATATACATCTTTATTGTGAAGTCGCCAAAAATAATACGAAACAACAGGCACAGCTAGCTCTTCAAGTTATGAACCAAAAAGATTATCAATATACTTTTTCTTTAGAAGAAGTACAGGAAGATAATCAAGTGAAGTCTATTGGTGATGTGATAAACTGTTCCAATTCACAAATCACCATATTAGATTGCCAGGAAAGTGAACGTATTGAGCCATCACAAAAAGGATTCTTTTATAGTTATCATCCTACCGATCGTGAAGACCAGATTTTTGTTGTGTTGTCATTAGAAATTCAAAATCAATCATCCCTGGATATAGATCCTGCAGAGTATATTTATTGTGAATATCAAATGAACGATGAAATCATTCATTCTCAAATTATTTTAGAGAGTGAGGATCATAAAACAATTTCAGAAAGTGGCAGTATATTAGCTGGACAAACAAGAACGCTTTATTTGGCTATGCCTATTTTAAAAACTCAGGCTGATACAGAGGGGACAATGACATTATTTGTAGAAGGATATACTTTTGAAATTCATCAATAAAAATAATAAACTTGGGGATGTTTGACTTCCCAAGTTTTTAAATACCTATAATTAATTTATTATACTATAAAATATAAAAATAGCTACTTTTTTGCTTGGAGTTATTGACAAATACAGGAAATGGTAGTATTCTATTCATGAGGTTAGATACGACTAACTTATATTTTTAATCAAGAGTTAGCTTTTGCTAATTATAAGAAGGGATGATTATGATGCCATTAACATTAGCTGGTGTTGGAGAAGTGAATACAATTCGCAGAATAGGTGGCAATGAAGAAACAAGGCGTTTTTTGGAAAATCTTGGTTTCGTTGCTGGAAGTGAAATTACTGTTTTATCTGCCATTGAAGGTAATGTCATTGTCAATATTAAAGATTCTAGAATTGCCATTAACAAAGATATGGCACGTCATATCATGGTATAGCTTTTAGGGTATTTGAAAAGGGAGGAGAGATGATGATGAATTTAAGTGAAGCGAAAGTTGGAAGTACAGTCACTGTTACAAAAATAGAAGGGGACAGTGCTTATAAACGACGCATCATGGATATGGGAATCACTAAAGGAACGAGTCTATATATTAGAAAAGTTGCACCATTAGGTGATCCTGTAGAAATTACAGTCAGAGGATATGAATTATCTGTAAGAAAAATGGATGCGCAGTGTGTCCAAGTGAAATAGAGGGGGTATTGGATTATGAATATGAAAATTGCTCTTGCTGGTAACCCTAACTGTGGAAAGACAACAATGTTCAATGCTCTTACTGGAGCGAACCAATATGTTGGAAACTGGCCTGGTGTTACAGTAGAGAAAAAAGAAGGAAAATTAAAAGGGAAGAGAAAAGATGAAGATATCATTATTACCGACTTACCTGGTATTTATTCTCTTTCACCATATACATTAGAAGAAGTGGTCAGCCGTGATTATATTTTAAATGAAAATCCAGATGTTATTATTAATTTGGTTGATGCTACAAATATTGAAAGAAACTTATATTTAACAACACAATTGATTGAAACTGGGGTACCAGTTGTGATTGCTTTAAATATGGCTGATTTATTGAAAAAAAGAAATATTAAGATTGATACAAAACGTCTTTCTATGTTATTAAACTGTCCAATTATTGAAACATCTGCTTTAAAACAGACAGGGTTAAATGATTTAATGGATGAAGCAATTAAAGTTGCGCGTAAAAAAGAAGTGGCTTTACCAAAAGATATCTTCTCTTCTGAATTGGAAAAAGCTATTGCAGAAGTCGAAAAATTGCTTCCTGTTTCTATAAGTGAAGGTAAAAAGAGATGGTATGCTGTTAAATTATTGGAAAATGATAGTAAAGTTGTTGAAAGTATTGGAAATCAAATTCAGAATAAAACTCTTATTGATCAACAACGTGAAGCATTGGAAAAGAAACATGATGATGATATGGAAAGTATTGTCACTGATGAACGTTATCAATTTATTCAAAAAATTATTTCTACAACTGTAAAAAAAGGTGGAGAAAAATTAACAGTATCAGATAAAATTGATAAAATTGTAACAAATCGTATTTTAGGTATTCCTATCTTTATTGCAGTGATGTTTATTGTTTATTATGTATCTGTCACAACAGTAGGAACTTGGGTGACAGATTGGACAAATGATGTCTTTGTTGTGGCCATTCAGGATGCTGTTGGATCTTTCTTGACAAGTATTGGAACTGGAGAAGTTGTTCAGGGACTTGTTGTCGATGGAATTATTGGTGGTTTAGGAGCTGTACTTGGTTTCGTACCACAGATGGCTATTTTATTCTTATTCCTATCCATTTTAGAAGATTGTGGATACATGGTTCGTATTGCATTTGTGATGGATCGTGTGTTTAGACATTTTGGATTATCTGGAAAGAGCTTTATTCCATTATTAATTTCTTCAGGATGTGGTATTCCAGGAATCATGGCTTCAAAGACGATTGAACAGGATAATGATCGTCGTTTAACAATCATGACAGCCACTTTCATTCCATGTGGTGCGAAGCTTCCTGTTATTGCACTGATGGGTGGTGTGATTGCAGGAGAAGCAGCTGGATATACAGAAAGTTCATTTGTTGCGCCAATGATGTACTTTATGGGAATTGTTGCCGTATTGGTTGCTGCTATTATTTTGAAGAAAACAAAACCATTCTCTGGAAAACCTGCACCATTTGTTATGGAATTACCACAATATCATATTCCATCTGCCAAAACAGTTTTATTACATGTATGGGAAAGATTAAAAGGATTTATTATTAAAGCTGGAACAATCTTGTTCTTGGCATGTGTTGTGATGTGGTTTTTAGGTGCTTATGGATTTGTAGATGGACAATTTGGATTAGTAGAGAGTGGCGATAGTTTATTAGCAATGATTGGTGGATTGATTGCTCCAATCTTTGCACCACTTGGATTTGGAAACTGGCAGGCCGTGGCTGCTTCGCTTTCAGGATTTACAGCGAAAGAAGCGATTGTTTCAACAATGGGATTATTGGCGAATGTTGCTGGAGATGTCGAAGATGCAGTCAATGTTGCTCAAGGTGTCCAGGCATGGTTCCCTACAACTTTATCTGCTTTATCATTCTTGATTTTCAACTTATTAGATTCACCATGTCTTGCGGCTATTGCGACTATGGCTCAACAGATGCAATCTCGTAAATGGTTCTGGTTTGCCATCATTTTCCAAAATGTCTTTGCTTATATTGTATGTTTATGTATTTATCAGATTGGAACATTCCTGATGGGTGGAGCCTTTGGAATCTGGACTGCTATTGCATTTGTCTTAGCAGCTATGATATTATTCTTATTGTTTAGACCTGATCCATATAAAAATCAAAAAGTTTATTCAAGAAGATCAGTTCAAGTGAATTCATAATCAAATAACTGGATACCTTGGTGTCCAGTTTTGACATATCAAAGGAGTTGAAAAAAATGGCAGATATGATTGTACTTATATTAATAATAGGATATTGTGGATTTGTCATTTTTCAGCGACATCGTCAAAAGAAGAATGGGACACAAAATGGATGTCGTGGAATATGCGATGGATGTAGTGGGTGTGGAGATTTGAGTCATTTAAAAGAAACATATTTTGCTGATAAAATGAAAAAAGAAAGGAAATTATAGATGGGTAATTCAACAGGTTCAATGTTTTATATGTTCATCATTGTGATTGGTGTTTATATCATAGGAATGTTAGCCTTTCTAGGATTTCAACGAATAAAGAAGTGGTTTCATAAGCGTCGTGATTTAAAGTTCCAGGAAAGAAGGGATCGTCATGGTTGATATGATTATTGTCATTTTAGTCATTGTATTATTAGTATTTGCATTAAAAGGAAGTATCAGACACTTTAAAGGTGAAGGAGCATGTTGTGGAGGAAGTCATGAAAGTTTAGATATGCAAGAAAAGAAATTGACTTCACCTGTTATTGGGAAGAAATTATTAAAAATTGAAGGAATGCATTGTGATCACTGTGCCAAACAGGTCATGGATGCTATAAATAAGATTGATGGAGTTAGTGCAAAGGTTGATCTTCAATCACAGACAGCGACGATTTTCTATGATCGAGAAATCAATGATAATGAGCTATATCAGGCTGTAAAAAGTGCTGGTTATCATATTCAATCAATAAGTTGTTCATAGAAAAGTATTGAAGAGGATCATAATCAAGAGATGTTATAGATGATATGTTTTATAACGTCTTTTTTAATATGTTTTGATAGCTGAATCAACAAGGAAAACAATGAATTTATTGATTAAAAAATCATATAAACTATTGACAAATTTATTATATATAGTATACTGATTATAGAGTTAGTTAAAGCTAACTGTTAATAATATATAGAAGTTAGCAAATCCTAACCGATATATCTAAGCGTGTAAAGATATATAAAGAATAAAAGAGGATATGAATGATAGAAATAGTTGCCCTCATACTCCTATTCATCGTCATTTTAGATTCAAAAGCCAGATTAGATCTAGACATACTTGTAACTATGATATATTCTATCCTTTAACAGACACATTTTGTGTATGATAAAAAGTAATCTTCGGATTACTTTTTTTCTTTAATGTATAAAGTTGCGTTTGAAAGTTGAATGTGATAATCTAAATGTTAAGGTGATGAATATGAAGAAAATGGAATTGCGTCATACAAAAATATTGGAGTTATTAACTGAAAAGAATAAAGTGGATGTTACAGAATTATCTCAAAATCTTGGTGTGTCACAAGTGACAATACGTAAAGATTTGGATATGTTAGAGAAAAAAGGATTGATTGTTAGAGAACATGGCTTTGCGACGCTGAATGGACAGGATGATATGAATAATAGATTAGCCTATCATTATGATATTAAACAACAATTAGCCAAATCAGCTTGTCAGATGATTGAAGATGGTGAAACAATTATGATTGAATCTGGTTCCTGTTGTGCCTTACTAGCTCAAGAGATTGCTTCAACAAAAAAAGATGTTACAATTATTACGAATTCTTCTTTTATTGCTGATTACATTCGTCAATATTCTCAAGTCAAACTGATTTTACTTGGCGGAGAATATCAAAAAGAAGCACAGGTTGTTGTTGGTCCAATGACAAGACGTTGCGTTGAAGCATTCTTTGTTGATAAGTTTTTTATTGGTACAGATGGTTTTTCAAAAAATACGGGATTTACTGGAAATGATTATATGCGTAGTGAAACAGTGCGAGATATGGCTCGTCAGGCTGCTCATGTGATTGTTGTGACAGAGTCTTCTAAGTTTCAACAAGTAGGTTTGGTTAATTTATTGCCCACACAAGATGTCTATTGTGTTGTTACAGATGGAATGATTCCTCAAGAAAGTGAAGAATATTTACAAAGTCAAAATGTGATTGTCAAAAAGGTATAATAAAAGGAGCAATGCTCCTAAATAAAACAATCTAAACCTTCATCAATAAAAATTTGCTGATAATCTTTTAAGTCCTCATTATGGAGGGCTTTTTGATTTTTATAGGTATATTCTTTATTCAACATGTCGTATTTTTTTTCACCAAATTGATGGAAAGGCAAGAGTTGCACACGTTTTAATCCAATCTTATGTAACATTCCAGCAAGTCCTCTTGCATCTTCTAAAGAATAATTGAAATCAGGAATGACAGGGATACGTGGTAATATGTCTATACCCTGTTGAAAAGCCCAGGTTAAGTTTTTTATAATCAGTTCATTATGAACGCCAGTTTTTAAGAAATGTTGTTGACTGTCGTGGTGTTTGACATCAAATAATAAAAGGTCAAACTGTGGGGCTAAATGTTGAAATGTTTCTTCTGGAACATATCCTGTCGTTTCAATTGCAGTATGGATATGTTCTTTTTTTAATGCCTGAATGAGTGCTTCAACGAATTGGGGTTGCCCCATACCTTCACCACCAGAAATCGTCACGCCCCCTTGAGATTCTTCATAAAAAGGAAGATCCTGTTTGCAGATACGAACAATTTCATCAATGTCCTGATACTCTCCTTCACATGATAAAGAATGTGAAGGACATTGTTGAATGCATTGTAAACAACCAATGCATTGATCAAAATGAACATGGATATATCCATCCTGAAATGAGATTGCTTGTTGAGGACAAGTTTTTACACAATGGCAACAATGTAAACATGTGTCGTGATGACATAGAATCTGTATATTTTCATTTTGTGATTCCGGATTAGAACACCACTCACATCTTAATGGACAACCTTTTAAAAAGACTGTTGTACGGATACCAGGGCCATCATGAATACTAAATTTTTGAATATTAAAAATGATACCTTTTGTCATAGTCATTCTCCTTTTGACTATATGTTATCACAAATGTTTTAAATAGTAAATAAATAAGTTTCAAATGAAATATAATATGTTTTTATTCAAATAAACATTGACTTTAATTAGATATATGTTAAGATATATTTGAAAATGAAACACATAAAACTTTCAAATGAAATAAAAAGGAGAAGAAAAATGAAGAATGTTGAACATTTTGGTGATTTAACACCACGTATGAATCATTTTAGAGAAGCTGTATTGGATAAGAAACCTTATATTGATGCTCAGCGTGCATTGCTTGTGACAGAAGCTTATGAGAAATATAAGAATCAGACACCTGTCATGAAACGTGCCTATATGTTAAAAAATATATTGGAAAAAATGTCTATTTATATTGAAGATGAAACTTTAATTGTAGGAAATCAGGCTTCATCAAATAAAGATGCACCGATCTTTCCTGAGTATACAATGAAGTTTGTTATGGATGAATTAGATACATTTGAAAAACGTGATGGAGATGTCTTTTATATTACAGAAGAAACAAAAGAAGCTTTACGTTCTATTGCGCCATTTTGGGAAAATAATAATCTAAGAGCTAAAGGTGAAGCTTTACTTCCTGAAGAAGTCAGTGTTTTTATGGAAACAGGATTTTTTGGTATGGAAGGGAAACTGAATTCAGGAGATGCTCATTTGGCTGTTGAATATCAAAAAGTCTTAGAAATCGGTTTAAAGGGTTATGAAGACAGAGTTTTAGATATCAAAAATCATTTGGATTTATGTGTTCCTGAAAATCTTAATAAATATCAATTTTATAATGCAGTATTGATTGTTATTGAAGCGGTCAAAACATTTGCAAAGCGTTTTAGTGTTCTAGCAAAAGAAAAAGCTGAAAAAGAAACAGGAAAAAGAAAAGAAGAATTATTGGAAATCAGTCGTATTTGTGACAAAGTGCCTTATCATCCAGCTCAAACATTTCATGAAGCGATTCAATCAGTATGGTTTATTCAATTGATTTTACAGATTGAATCTAATGGACATTCATTATCATATGGTCGCTTTGATCAATATATGTATCCTTATTTAAAACATGATTTAGATAACAATATCATCACAGAAGATGAAGCAGTTGAATTATTGACAAATTTATGGATTAAGACTCTCACAATCAATAAAGTCCGTAGTCAGGCTCATACATTTTCAAGTGCTGGAAGCCCAATGTATCAAAATGTGACAATTGGAGGACAGACAACAGATAAAAAAGATGCCGTGAATCAATTATCTTTCTTAGTTTTGAAGTCAGTGGCACAAACAAGATTGCCTCAGCCAAACTTAACGGTGAGATACCATGCTCATATCAATCAGGAATTCTTTGATGAAGCTATTGAAGTGATGAAATTAGGAACTGGTATGCCAGCCTTTAATAATGATGAAGTGATTATTCCTTCATTTATTGAAAAAGGTGTCAAAGAAGAAGATGCTTATAACTATTCTGCAATTGGTTGCGTGGAAACAGCAGTGCCAGGAAAATGGGGTTATCGTTGTACAGGTATGAGTTATATGAATTTCCCAAGAATTTTATTAATTGCGATGAATAATGGGGTGGATATGACTTCTGGAAAACGTTTTGTAAAAGAATGTGGTTATTTTACAGAAATGAAATCTTATGAAGAATTGATGCAGGCATGGGATCAGGTGGTTAGAGAATTAACACGTATGAGTGTGATTGTTGAAAATGCAATTGATTTAGCTTCTGAAAAAGATGTTCCTGATGTTTTATGTTCAGCCCTTACTGAAGATTGTATTGGTCGTGGAAAGACAATTAAAGAAGGTGGAGCTGTCTATGATTTCATTTCAGGATTGCAGGTAGGTATTGCAAATATGGCTGATAGTCTGGCAGCAATTAAGAAACTTGTCTTTGATGAAAAGAAAATCACTCAACAACAATTATGGGATGCTTTAGTTGATGATTTTCAAAGTGAAGAAAGTCAAAGAATTCAAAGAATGTTGATTGAAGAAGCGCCTAAATATGGTAATGATAATGATGAAGTGGATCAGTTGGTCGTTGATGCCTATGCATCTTATATTGATGAAATGAAAAAGTATCCAAATACGCGTTATGGTAGAGGGCCAATTGGAGGTATTCGTTATGCTGGAACATCATCTATTTCCGCTAATGTAGGTCAGGGATTTGGAACGATGGCAACACCAGATGGTAGACATGCTCATACACCATTGGCAGAAGGATGTTCACCAGCGCATAGTTGTGATAAAAGTGGTCCAACAGCGGTCTTTAAATCTGTGTCTAAATTACCAACTCATGAAATTACGGGTGGTGTTTTATTGAATCAGAAAGTAACACCACAGATGTTATCAACAGAAGAAAATAAACAGAAACTGGAAATGTTGATGAAAACATTCTTTAATAGATTGGAAGGATATCATGTTCAATATAATGTTGTGTCTAAAGAAACTTTAATTGATGCTCAAAAACACCCAGAAAAGCATAAGGATTTAATTGTGCGAGTGGCAGGATATTCAGCTTTCTTTAATGTGTTATCAAAAGCAACACAAGATGATATTATTGGGAGAACAGAACAAAGTTTATAGGGAGAAGATTATGGAATTTATTATTGATACAGTTAATTTAGAAGAAATTAAGGAAGCTGTTGCCTATATGCCTATCGTAGGTGTCACAAGCAATCCTTCTATTGTCAAGAAGACAAGCCCAGAGGATTTCTTTGCACATATGCGAGCAATCAGAGATATTATTGGAAAGGATAGAAGCCTTCATATCCAGGTGATTTCTAAGGATTGTCAAAGCATGGTCAAGGAAGCACATAGAATTCTTGAAGAAATAGATAGACAGGTTTATATCAAAGTACCCGTATCTTATGAAGGAATCAAAGCGATTAAGATGTTGAAGGAAGAAAACATTCATGTCACAGCGACAGCAGTCTATGATTTGATGCAGGCTTATATGGCACTGGCAGCAGGGGCAGACTATATTGCACCATATGTCAATAGAATTGGAAATCTAGGAGCAGATCCAATGGAGCTCATCAATGAGTTATCAAATCGTATTGTCATGGATGGATATGATACAAAGATAGTCGCAGCATCATTCAAGGGAGTGCAACAGATTAGAGATGCCTTCAATTATGGAGCACAGGCGATTACAGCACCAGTAGAGATCTTGAAACAGATTTTCAAGAATCCAAGCATAGAAAAAGCAGTAGATGATTTCAATGCCGACTGGTATAGCATGTATGGAGAAGGCAAAGGAATATGTGATTTATAGAGTCATCAGGTATTTTATGAAAAACTCATAAAATGCCTTTTTTAATGCACGTTATTTTACTTTATATCAAAAGTTCTTTACAATAAAAATAGGAAGGTGAAGATAATGAAAGTTTTAATTATTGGAGGTGTAGCTGCTGGAGCCACAACAGCTGCCAGACTGAGAAGATTAAATAAAGATGTAGAAATGATTGTTTTTGAAAAGGGAAATTATGTATCTTATGCCAATTGTGGATTACCTTATTATGTATCTGGTGAAATTCAAGGTAAAGAGGATTTACTGTTGATGACACCACAATTATTTTATGATCGTTTTCAGATTGATGTCAGAGTGGCGAGTGAAGTCACAGCGATTCATCCTGAAAACAAGAGTATCTCCGTTTATAATCATATGACAGGAGAAACTTATGAAGAAAATTATGATCAGCTGGTTATTGCGACAGGATCATCGCCTATTCGATTGCCGATTCCTGGAATTGATCATCCTGATATTCAACAATTATGGACAATTGATGATTTTGAAAAAATACGCCAAAAAGTGGAGCTGGAAAATATGCACACAGCATGTATTATTGGTGGAGGCTTTGTAGGGATTGAAACAGCTGAAAATTTAAAAGAATTGAATGTAGATGTTGATGTTATAGAAAAAGGACCACAAATCTTAAATAATTTAGATTTTGAGATGGTTCAGCCCATACATAAATATTTAAATCGAAAAGGTATTCATTTATATTTGAATACAGAATTATTAGCTTTTGAAGATCATCAATCCAAAATACAAGTCAAAACGAACTCTTTTACAAAAAGTTATGATTTGGTCATTCTTTCAGTCGGTGTAAAGCCACAAAGTGAAATAGCTAAAAAAGCTGGAATTGACTGTAATGCAAGAGGTGGTATTGTTGTAGATGAATATTTAAAAACAAATATTCCAGATATCTATGCAGTTGGAGATGTGATTGAAGTTGAACATTATATTCATCATCAAAAAACAATGATACCTTTAGCAGGTCCGGCTAACAAAGAAGGTCGAATTCTGGCAGATAATCTAGCAGGACATCCTCAAAAATATCTAGGATCATTAGGAAGTAGTATTATTAAAGTTTTTGAGATGGCCGCAGCAAGCACTGGCTTCAATGAAAAACAATTACAGGCTCAAGGTTTACATAGACATCAAGATTATGAAGTGGTTATTATCCAACAAAAATCCCATGCGGGATACTATCCTGGAGCCAAGCCACTGACAATAAAGGTGATCTATGACCTTGAACAGAACATATTAGGAGCACAGGTTATAGGTTATGAAGGTGTTGATAAACGTATTGATGTGATTTCCACAGCTATTCATTATCATGGGAAAGTAACGGATTTAAAAGATCTTCATATCGCTTATGCTCCACCGTTTGCTTCGGCTAAGGATGCAATCAATATGGTAGGATATGTCGCTGAGAATATGCAAAATGGTTATATACAGTTGATGCTGCCTGATGAATATCAACAAGTCAAAGATCATGTCATCACATTGGATGTCAGAGAAAACGATGAAAGAAAAGCTGGATATATTGAAGGATCTTATCATATTCCATACGGTGAATTAATCCATCGTTATCAGGAAATAGATCCAAAACAGACCGTTGTGATATATTGTGCAGTTGGAGTCAGAGCTTATAATTGTGCTAGAATTCTGATGCAAAGAGGATATCAGAAAGTTTATGTGTTAAGCGGAGGCTTAGGATTTTATTTGGATTATTGCTTCAAATAATCATGTGCTTTTACATAATCTTAACAAATTTTATACAAAAATATGATTTTTCCACCATTTAAAAAGATATACACTATGTTTGTCAATAAAGACGAATGATAAATGATAAAAAGGAAGGGTTAAAATATGAAAAAATTCGGAGCTTTATTATTAGCATGTGTATTAAGCTTTAGCTTGGTAGGATGCGGAAATAATGATGGAGGTAGCGATGCGGCTGCTTCAGGAAGTGGAGATGTGAGTGGAACTGTTGCTTTAAATGGTTCAACATCAATGGAAAAACTTGTTAATGGATTAAAAGAAGGTATTGTAGAAACTTATCCAAATTTACAATTAGAACCACAATTTACAGGTTCAAGTGCTGGGGTTGAAGCAGTAACAAATGGAACTGCTGATATTGGAGATGTATCAAGAGCTTTAACTGATGAAGAAAAAGCAGCTGGTTTAGTAGAAAATATTGTTGCTTTAGATGGTATCGCAGTTGTTACTGATACAGCGAACACAGCTACAAATTTAACAACTCAACAATTAAAAGATATTTACACTGGAAAAATTACTAACTGGAGCGAAGTTGGTGGAGCTGACCAAAATATCGTTGTTATTGGACGTGAAAGTGGTTCAGGAACAAGAGATGCATTCGAAGAAATCTTAGATATCGCTGATCAATGTCAATTAGCTCAAACATTAAATGAAACTGGAGCAGTTGCTGCAGCTGTACAATCTACACCAGGAGCAATTGGATATATTTCATTAGATGCATTAAATGATAAAGTTAAAGCATTACAATTAGATGGTGTTGCACCAAGTGAAGAAACAGTAAAAGACGGTTCATATACTTTACAAAGACCATTCGTTATGGCAACTAAAGGTGAAATCAGTGAACAATCAGCACAAGTTCAAGCTGTATTTGAATTCATTAATAGTGATGCAGGACAAGAAGTTATCTCATCTGTTGGTTTAGTTTCAGCAAAATAATCTTTTAAGGGGCATAGGATTATGCCTCTTTTTTTGTATAAAAATAAATTTTAAAGTTATACTGTTTGTAAAGAAAAAGTAAAGAAATAAATGTAAAAAAACATCGAAAATCATGGCTTAAATACATAGAAATTTAAATATTTTACATAATCTTAACATTTTTTATACAAAATATTGCTATTTCTTTTACGTGAAAAGATATAAACTAGCATTGATTTGTGGAGCTATATATAAAAGAAGGGGTTAAATATGGAAAAGAAGATGATATCTATTATTGCAAATAGAAAAACAAAATCAATGGTAGAAAAAATAGCGTCTATTATTTTTACTTGTTGTGCTGTTGTTTCTATTGTAGCTGTTGTTGGGATTACAGCATATATGTTTGTTTCAGGAACGCCAGCTATTTTTGAAGTTGGATTAACTGAAATTTTATTCAGCAATGTATGGGCACCAACTGCGGCTGATCCACATTATGGTATTCTTAATATAATCTTAACATCAATTGTTGGGGTATTCTTTGCAATTTTGATAGGAGTTCCTATTGGAATTTTAACAGCTGTCAACTTAGCTGAAATTGCTAATCCAAAAGTGAGAAATATTGTAAAATCAGCAGTTGAATTGTTAGCAGGGATTCCATCAGTCGTCTATGGACTTTTAGGAATATTAATTATCAATCCATTAATGTATCAATTGGAGCTGGCTATTTTTGCTGGATCAAAAACACATCAATTTACAGGTGGAGCCAATTTGATTTCAGCTATTTTGGTTTTGGCCATTATGATTTTACCAACTTTAATTAATATTACGGAAACATCATTAAAATCAGTACCAGATGATTATCGTAAAAGTTCTTTGGCGCTAGGTGCAAGTCAAATGCAGACAATTTTTAAAGTTGTTTTACCAGCTGCTAAAAATGGGATTATGTCAGCGATTGTTTTAGGAGTTGGTCGTGCGATTGGTGAAGCCATGGCTATCTTGCTTGTGGCAGGGAACTCAGTCAATTTCCCATTACCATTCAATTCAGTTCGTTTCTTAACAACTGGTATCGTTTCTGAAATGGGATATGCTTCAGGAACACATCGTGAAGTATTGTTTACAATTGGTTTGGTATTATTTATCTTTATTTTAGCAATTAACTTGATATTAACATTTATTTTAAAACGAGGTGGAGAAGATGGAAAATAGTATTTTTGATAAAAAAAGTAGATTAAGTGATAAAGTCTTAAGTTTTCTTATTCAATTATCCACTCTCATTTCCGTTGGTCTATTGATTGTTATTATTGGTTATATATTAATAAGAGGTATTCCAAGCTTCAATTTTGGATATCTTGTCAATACAACAAGTGTATTAAAGGATACAGTAGGGATTTTACCTAATATTATTAATACAGTTTATATGATTGTTGTGACATTATTGATCGCTGGTCCTATTAGTATTGGGGGAGCAATCTACTTAAATGAATATGCAACAAATAAGAAATTTGTTGAAATCATTTCATTTACAACTGAAGTTTTAGCTGGTATTCCATCTATTATTTATGGTTTATTCGGTATGTTGTTTTTTGGAAATTTATTAAAATTAGGGTATTCTATTTTAACAGGGGCCTTAACATTAGCTATTATGATTTTACCAATCATTTCTAGAAATACACAGGTTGCCTTGCAGGCAGTACCAAAAAGTTATCGTGAAGCAGCACTAGGAATTGGAGCGACAAAATGGTATATGATTCGTACAGTTTTATTACCAAGTGCGATTCCTGGAATCTTAACAGGTATCATTTTGGCAATGGGAAGAATTGTTGCTGAATCAGCTGCATTACTATTCACTGCAGGAAGTTTAGCAACATTACCTAGAGGGTTATTTGAACACTTATTCTCAAGTGGTGGAACTTTAACAATTCAACTTTATCTAGAAATGGCAAAAGCGAATTATGAGGTTGCCTTTGTCATTGCATTAATTTTAATTGTTGTTGTGTTAGTATTGAATTTCTTAGCAAAATGGATTTCTAAAAGATTTGATGTCAATAAAATTGATTAAGGAAGGTTAAAAAAATGAGTGTAAAAATTAGTTCTAAAAATTTAAATCTTCATTATGGAGAAAAACATGCATTGAAAGATGTGAATTTAGATATTGTAGAAAATAAAATCACAGCATTTATTGGTCCTTCAGGATGTGGGAAATCTACATTTCTTAAGACTTTAAATAGAATGAATGATTATGTAAATAATGTCAAAATTGATGGTGAAATTACATTAGATGGAGAAAATATTTATGATCCACGTGTTGATACAACAGTGTTACGTAAAAAAGTAGGGATGGTTTTTCAGCAACCTAATCCATTTCCAATGAGTATTTATGATAATATTGCTTATGGACCAAGAATTCATGGTATTAAAAATAAAAAGAAATTAGATGAAATTGTTGAAAAAAGTTTAAAAGCAGCAGCTTTATATGATGAAGTTGCAGATCGTTTGCATACATCAGCACTTGGTTTATCTGGTGGACAACAACAGCGTTTATGTATTGCAAGATGTTTAGCGGTAGAACCAGAAATCATTTTATTGGATGAACCAACAAGTGCCTTGGATCCTATTTCTACATTAAAAATTGAAGAGTTATTAATGGAATTAAAAGATAAATATACAATTGCAATTGTCACACATAATATGCAGCAGGCATCACGTATTGCTGATTATACGGCTTTCTTCTTAGTTGGAGAAATGGTAGAATATGGTGAAACAAAAGACATTTTCTCAATGCCTAAAGATAAACGTACAGAAGATTATATTACTGGTCGTTTTGGTTAAGAGTTGTGTTTTGCATGAAAAACAAATATAATGGAGGTATGTAAAATGATGAGAAAACTATTTGACGAAGAATTAGAAAAGTTAAATGTTGATTTAACAAAAATGGGGCATCTTGTAGAAGTTGCTATTGAAAATATGATTGATGCTTTTAAACATCAGGATAAAGCTCTTGCAAAAGAGATTATTACAAATGACCGTTTAATTAATGATATGGAAAGAACTGTTGAATCAAGAGCATTTAATTTGATTTTACGTCAACAACCTATCGCAACAGATTTAAGAAATGTGACAACAGCTTTAAAAATTGTTACTGATTTGGAAAGAATTGGGGATCAGGCTGCTGATATTGCAGAAATTATTATGAATTTTGAAGGTGAACATGCTTATAAGACTGTTGAACATATTCCGACAATGGCTAAAAAGGCTAAAATTATGGTTCATGAATCTATAGATTCATTTATTAAAAAAGATTTATCTACTGCACGTTTAGTGAAAAGCATGGATGATGAAATTGATGCTTTGTTTGAAGAAGTGAAACAAGAAGTTGCAGAAATTATTAAAGAAAACAGCGAAAGAATTGATTACTGTATTGATTTCTTAATGATTGCTAAATACTTAGAAAGAGTTGGAGATCATGCAGTCAATATCTGTGAATGGTTAGAATTTAATCAAACTGGTTCAGTGAATGATCAAAGATTGATTTAGGAGGGTTAACAATGAACGAACGTATTTTTGTCATAGAGGATGATGAAAATATTCAGGAGATAGTTAAACTATCTCTTGAATCTAATGGTTATCAGGTTACACTATTTGATAATGCTATTGATGCTATAATAGAAATAAAAAGAGAGGCACCAGATTTAGCTATTTTTGATGTGATGTTGCCACAGATGGATGGGATTTCTGCTGTCAAAAAGATTAGAGAAACAAATACAGAAATGCCTATCTTGATTTTAAGTGCCAAAGATAGTGAAATTGATAAGATTCATGGCTTAGATAGTGGTAGTGATGATTATATGACAAAGCCATTTGGTGTATTGGAGCTTTGTGCTCGCGTTCGTACATTATTAAGAAGAGTTCATCCTAAATCAAAAGTTTTAAGAACACCATCCTTATCTATTGACAAGTCAACACATGTGGTAAAACATCATCAAGAAACTATGGATTTAACACATAAAGAATATCAATTGCTTGTTTATTTAATAGAAAATAAAGATCGTGTTGTCGAAAGAGATGAATTATTAAATAATATTTGGGGATATGATTTTATTGGGGAATCAAGAGCATTAGATGTTCATATTCGTTCACTTCGTAAGAAGTTAAATGATGATGGAGAAAAATATATTAAAACAATTCGTTCGGTGGGTTATCGTTTTGTAGAAAAAGAGGAGGATAAGTATGACTAAATCTATCCTCCGTTATTTTATTGTGATTCTGGTTGTTGCATTATTAAGCAGTTGTGTGATTTCTGGAGCGCTGTTATCTAATAGCATTTTAGATACAACTGAACACGATATGCTGTATTCTTTAAAACTGATTGATTATGCCTTGGATTATCAGCAGCCACTTGATGGACAAATTGAAAAGTTAAATCCCTTGGCATATAGTGATGATACACGTATTAGTGTGATAGATCTTAAAGGTAATGTTGTTGCTGATACGGCAAAAGATTCTATATCTGAAAATCATTTGAATCGTGAGGAAATTCAGGAAGCTTTAAAATCCAGTGAAGGATATGCTCAAAGAAAATCTGAAACAACAGGTGAGGATACACTTTATGTAGCTTTATATAATCATGAAGACTATATAATTAGACTGGCTATTCCTTATCACGGTATTACTGATTATTTAGGTTCGTTAATTCCAGCTTTTGCAGTAAGCAGTATTATTTCGTTTTTAATTGCGTTTATACTATCACGTAAGCTGGCAGTGACAATCTCTAAACCTATTATTGAAATTAGTGAAAGTCTTGATCATATGAGTAAAGATTTTAGAGTTGATTTGAAGGATTATGATTATCAGGAATTTAATGTGATTGTAGACACGATTTATAATTTATCACATCGTTTACGTAAATCTATGCGTCAGGTCAAACTGGAACGTATTAAAATAGATGAAATTTTAAAACAAATGAATGAGGGATTTGTTTTATTGGATGAAGACTATCAAATTTTAAGTATTAATGAAAAGGCAATATCTATATTAGGAGATATGAAAGTACATGATCGTATTTTAGATTATCTTTATTTTCCTGATATTATACAAGCTTTACAAAATAATATTACAAAACAACAGGTTGAGCTAAAAATAGATCATAATATTTATGCTTGTTATATTTCACGAGTTGATTTTGGGACTACTTTGCTTTTCGTGGACATTACGGCATCGAAAAAAGCAGAAAAAATGCGTAGTGAATTTTTCTCTAATGTTTCTCATGAATTGAAAACACCAATGACATCTATTAGGGGATATAGTGATTTATTGGCTCAAGGTGTTGTCCAAAATGAAAGTCAAAAACAAGTTATGTTAGAAAAGATTCAAACAGAAGTTGATAGTATGTCACGATTGATTAATGATATATTGATGCTGTCAAGATTAGAAAGTATGGATATTGAAGCAGAAATGATGCCAATTAAAATGCGAAGTATCGTGGACGAAGTTTTAGAAAGTTATGAAGTAGAAATAGCGAAACATGATATCCATATGGAATATTCTTTTGAAGATATGGTGTATATAGGAAATCATCAACAAATCTATACATTATTAAACAATATTATAGGAAATGCCATTAAGTATAATAAAGATCATGGAAGTGTCTTTGTGGATATTGAAGCGCAAGGCGATGGTATGAAAATTGTTGTCAAAGATACGGGTATTGGTATTCCACTTGCAGATCAGGCACGTGTGTTTGAAAGATTTTATCGTGTGGATAAAGGAAGAAGTAAACAGCGCGGAGGAACTGGACTTGGTTTGGCTATTGTTAAACATATAGTATCGCATTATAAAGGTACGATTTCATTGAAGAGTGAATTGAATATAGGAACAACGATTGAAATTGTTTTACCGCAACAAAAAAGAACTGAATCTTAGTCAATGTCGTCAATTTAATGACATTAAAATAGAGAGAATATTTGATCAAATTCAAAATTCTCCCTTTTTTCTTTCTG